>CAMVAR010000079.1 GCA_947165555.1 uncultured Pseudomonadota bacterium
GCAATTACATCACGAATTTCCATTCGGTCATAGAACTTGGTTGTTCCGACCAAACGATATGGTATGCGTGCATTTGCAAATTCTTCTTCAAATTGTCGCGACAAAGAACCGGTGCGAATTAAAACTGCAAAGTTAGAATAGTTGCCATTTGCGTTTTGCAAAATTGTGTCGGCAATTAATTTTGCCTCGTCATAATTATTTGGTACGGTTAAAACATAAACCGGTTCACCAACAGATTTATCATCGGCCGGCCGCAGGTCTTTGCCCATACGTCCCGTGTTATGTCGTATCAGTGAATTTGCCGCCCCTAAAATATTTCCGGTGCTGCGATAATTGGTTTCCAATCGTATAATTGTTGTGCCGGGGAATGTTTTGTCGAATTCCAGAATATTTTTAATTTCTGCACCGCGCCATGAATATATCGATTGGTCATCGTCGCCAACACAGCAAATATTTGGATGTTCTATTCCGCGCGTTAATAATTTCAGCAATTGCATTTGTGCATTATTTGTATCCTGGAATTCATCAACCATTATATATTTAAATTGGTTTTGATATTTTTCCAATACATCGGGTGCATTTTCAAACAGGTCTAATACGTGTAAAATAATATCACCGAAATCCACCGCACCCAACCGTGCCAGTTCGGCATTATAATTATTTAGTATTTGTTGTGTGCGTGCGCCAATGTCCGGATGCGTTATGCGTCCCCGGTCTTTGATTGCGGATATTTTTTCCACCCATTCCCCAGCGTCGTATTCTTTGGCACCGGCACCCATTGCGGCAAAAACATTTTTCAGAACAGTTTTTTGGTCGTCTTCACCAAATACTAAAAAGTCCGGTTTTAATCCGGCGCGTGCCGCATTTGTTCGCAAAATACGCATACATATTGAATGAAATGTGCCACACCATAAATCACGTGCGTATGCGCCAATATTTGCCGCCGCCAACATATCCGAGATGCGATTTTTCATTTCATTGGCGGCCTTGTTTGTAAAGGTCAGGGCCAAAATTTGCCATGGCCGCGCCAAACCATGCGACAATATATACGCGATGCGCGTAACCAGTACGCGTGTTTTGCCGGTTCCCGCCCCCGACAGTACCAAAACCGGGCCTTCGGTGGTTTCCGTGGCCTTTTTTTGTTCCGGGTTAAGATTTTCTGGCATTAAATTCATAGTTTTATTATAATATCACAAATTTAATAATAAACTGGTGTAAAAAATATGGCAAGGATAATTTGTTTTGATATTGAAACAACCGGCTTTGAATATCTGCGTGGGGACCGTTGCATTGAAATTGGTGCCGTAGAAATTGTTGATGGAAAAATCACCGACAATGATTTTCACGAATACATAAATCCCGAAGGTAAAATTATTCCGCCCGAAACGTACGAGGTTCATAAAATATCAAACGCATTTTTGGATGATAAACCAAAAATGTCTGTGGTCGCGCCCAGGTTTCTGGAATACATTGGCGATTCGCCAATTGTTGCACATAATGGATTGGATTTTGACTTTCCGTTTGTAAATCATGAATTATCGATGTTGGGATTGCCACAAATTCCACGAACCCAGATGATGGACACGCTGGTAATTGCGCGCAATCGTGTGTTTGGCCCCAAAAGTTATACGCTGGACGCGTTGGCCAAATGGTTCGGTGTATCATTATCTACGCGTGCGGACGCGCATGGTGCGTTAATCGATTCGCGTATTTTGGCGCGCGTATACCTGGAATTAGAAAATACCGCGCCTGCGCCCGAAATATCGGAAATTATTGAAAAGCAACATGCGGCATTTCTGGCACATCCGAAAATTGGCGCGGATTTCCCATATCGTCAGTTTCCAATATCTGATTCGGAAAAGAAAATACATGATGAATTTATGGCCAAGATAAATGGCTAAATTTATATCTCGTATTTTATTCTTTTGATTTTTATTATCGTTTTTGATAGAATATTTTTGCCGACGGGTGTTCCGTTGGCGGGGTGTAACGACCCTTTTGACGATGTCGGACAATATGTTCGACATGACTCCAACCAGGCCGGGTTGGAGGGTTGCGAATAATATCGACATATTCGATAAAATAAGCACACAATTTCGTCAAATTGTCGTTAACCTCCAACCACTTGAAATTTATTCGGTGGTTTTTTGTTTTGGAGATAGGTACGAGAATGAAAAAATTATTTTATATTATTATGCTGATGACGGTTACGCCGGCGGTCGCCACAGAAACCCCAGCACCAGTGTCACAGCCAACACACGAAGAATTAGAAAATAAATTAAAAGAATCCCAGGCTGCGCTTGATGCGGCACGTGATGCGGAAACCAGTTTGGCGAACCGATTGTTAACGACGGCATCGACGGCCGCGACGGGTGCCGGGGCGATGATGGCGGCATCTGCATTGGCGGAACAAAATGCGGACGCGGATGCCGAACGCGACATGCGCGCATATATTGAAACCATGAAATGCGAATACGGTGGCGGTCAAATTGTAACAATGGGCAACGAAGACGTTACATTATCGGGCGGGAATGAATTGTTGGGGTACTATAATGAATACCGGGAAATAGCAGAGCGTTTAAAACAAACCAAGGGCGCATTGGGCCTGCGCAGCGGAATAGAGGCCGAGATTTTATACGACCGTGCGCAATCTGGATTATATCAGTATGCAAGTGTTGGTAAAACGGGCGGTGGCGAAACATCGGTGTATCGTGCATTGACGGATACGGATAGTGCAGACGCGCTCGCATGGGTCGAACAAAAAGAATCCACCGCCAACCAATTAAAGACCGGTGCGATTGTTGCCGGTGCGGGTGTTGCCACCGGCGTTATCGGAAATTACCTGGTCAACGAAATAGATGTTTTAGATGATGAGCCGGGCGATGAAAAACTTAGCCTTGGCCAGCGTTCACAAAAACGAACCTGTCGTAATAGTGGTGGTACATGGGATACCGTAAATGGTTGCCAATGTTCCGCAAGTGCCGGTTTGGAATTAAATTCTGATAAAACGAAATGCCAATGTGTAAATGATGGCGAAAAGTACAATAAACAAACAAAAAAATGTTATGTGCCTGCCGCCCCGTCATTTAAAGACATCGATATAACCAAAAATGGAATAGATTGGGCGGGGTTTAACCAAGATAATAATTGCATGCAAAAAAATAAAGAAAGCATCCAAATTACAGATACTAAAGCATGTGCAAAAATATTATCCACGCCGGGGACCTGGTGGACGCAGTTTTCATACTCGTGGTTCAACAAACCTGTTTTTTACGGCGAATCAAAATGTAACAAAATTGCGGATGATAAGTTCGAATGTTTTTGCAAACCAACACGTATTGTGGCGGACCCGATAGTTACGATTGATGGGGCGGTTGAAGTGCAAGCCCGGGATTATTCCACAAATGATTCGTGTAATGCCGGGTGCGCGTATGAATGTGCATCGTCTTTTGCCACATCCAAAGAGTTACGAGAACAAACCTTGGCACCAGTTTTAAAGTAAAAATTCGGATATTAGGATGTTTTTAAAACAGTGTGGTAAATAAAAAAATCGCCAAATGGCGATTTTTTAATTTGCCGCGGTGACCGCGATGCGTTTGCGGCCCGCACTGCGACGACGGTTCAAAACGTCGCGCCCGCCCTTGGTCGCCATGCGCGCGCGAAAACCATGCGTGCGAATACGACGTGTTTTTGACGGTTGATATGTTCTTTTTGTTGCCATTTCAAATCCTTTTGTGCGTATATTTAATCATACCTTTTGCAAAAAAGCAAATATTTTATTTGCTTTTTACCAAACCCATCTTTTGCAGTGCCAATAAAATCAAATGATAGGCAAACAAATAGTAAAAAATTTTGTAAAATGGTAAAAACATGCATTGCTCCTTAAAAATGTTCTTTTGGACAAATGTGTACCACAAAAGCAACGGTTTGTCAATATAAAAATAAAGTGTTTATTTCTTGACCGCGCGCGTAAAAATTTGCTATTGTTTCCATGTTATAAACACCAA
>CAMVAR010000080.1 GCA_947165555.1 uncultured Pseudomonadota bacterium
CCAGTGTATTTAACAAACGCACCGGCATACAAACAATTGCCGAATTGAAACAGGCAAATGCCGAACAAAGCGAACAAATTCGCCAAATGACCGCCGAAGAGCAAGAAGCCAAACGTTTACTACAATTGGCGCGTTCAAACCTGGAATCGGCCCAAATTGATTTAGAATCCAAAGATTTGTCTATAATCGACCTGATTGGCGCATACGAAGCCCAGGTAACCCGGTTACAGGCCCAAGACGCCGCGTCCAAGCAACAGGTTGCCGATTTAACCGTACAATTGAATCAGGCCCTGGCTGCAAAGCAACAATTGGCCGAACTGGAACAACAACGCCGGGATTTACAAACAAAAATGCAACAAGAAATGACCGAAAAAACCGCCGAATATAATGCGGAATTGGCACGATTAAACGACGCATTGGCGATGGCGGAAAAATCTGTAACCGACGAACAGGCAAAATATATCGAAATGTCAACAAAATTGAACAAGGCATTGGCGGAGAAGGTTGCAGAGCTACAAGACATGAAGAAATATCAGTCTGAATTTTATAAATCGGTAAAAAACGCCCTGGGGGACCGCACAACGGTACAACCGGACGGCGACCGCTTTATCGTGTCCAGCGACATCTTATTTGCATCAGGTTCGTATAAATTATCGACCGAAGGCAAAAACCAACTGCGCCTAATATCCAATATAATACGCGATTTTGAATCAAAAATTCCATCCGACGTTAACTGGATAATTCGTATTGACGGACATACCGACAAAACACCGGTGGTGCCGGGCAATCATGCGTACCGCGACAATATGCAGTTATCAATATTACGTGCAACGGCGGTTGCGAACGAATTGGCAAAATATGGTGTATCACCACGACGCCTGGTCCCCAGTGGTTTTGGCGACCTGCATCCGGTTGAATTGGGTACCGACCGGGCCAGCATGCAACAGAATCGCCGTATAGAATTACAGTTAACCAACAAATAAAAAAAATTAATGGGCGCGAATGTGTGCCCATTATTTTTTCACACGCCCCATGGTGGCAATTTTATAAAATTCGAACGAACATGGGGGCGAACCGCCCCCCTGACCGCCCACCCCTGTTTGATACATATTATAACCGGATAGCCAGATTATTAACAACATAAACTTTTTCATATTTTTATTGATTTTTCGACAAAACGATATTATAGTACAAAAAACCAAGAGAAAAAACATGAACAAAAAACAGAATTTTTTTATGAATTTGCCCAACAACATGACGGCGTATAAGATTGAATATAATAATCATCTTATAGGTATTAAAAGACAGTTACGCATAACGTTGCCGACGGGATACGAACGTGTTGATAATTCTAATATACGGTATTATTACATTGCCGATCGCAACGGTACACCACGTGTATTAATCGGAAAAGCAAAACACGGTGTATTTTTCTGTCGCGGATATACCAACACTCGCCCAACACAATATGTGCCACAAATAATAACATTTATTATTCGCAATAATTTCAATATTGTTGGCGACATTGGCGCAATCGGCATCGTTCGTCAGCATAATCAATACTATAACATATATGACCTGCCAAACGGGTTCGTATTTCATGGCGACATGGACCTGCACGGGTGCAACATGCAAAATTTACCAAACATGGAAAGTGTCAGTATTATTGGTAATTTCAATTGCAGTGATAATAAATTAACTAATTATAATGGCGCCCCCCGACATGTTAGTGGAAATTTCTATGCATACAATAACACACCCAATCTGTTACATCAACGCCCAGGCACAAAAATTGATGGTAAATTTTACAACGAACAAACTCGCACAAACGACACCACCACGTTATACGCAAAACACGATAGGGATTCTTTGTGCGTTGTCATAGATGGTGTTACATTCGATTTGAATCACCTGCCCCCAGGTTTTGTTATTACAGGCGATTTAAATCTGGCATCACTGGGATTGACCAAATTGCCGAATTTATCGGACATTACAATTGATGGTTCGTTTACATGCGACGACAATCCATTAACATCATTGGATGGTTCGCCAAAACATGTTACCAAAAATTATAATGTGCGCCGATGCGCTTTAACCAGCCTGCGTGGTATCACGCCACGTATTGATGGCGAGTTGCGTTGCGACCATAATAAACTAACCGACTATTACGGCCCAGATTATATTGGGGGCAACATCCGTATAATCGGCAACCCGGGCAACGATTTATCAACCATAACTCCAAACATGTGGGGAAATGTAAAAATGGGCCATGGGCACAATTCGAACATTAGCGAATACTACGAACGCCGCTATGCATGGCGCAAAAAACATGTTCCAAACATTTTAATCAATCCAAATGACCGGGGGCGATAAAAAATACCACCATAATGGTGGTATTTTTTAATTCTTGAAATATTTTGCACGCTGCACGCGCGATGCCGAATGCATCGTATTAAATAAAACATTCGCACCCGCCTGGGAAATTGATGTCGTTGCCCCAGGTATATATTCAGAATTATTTAACAATATCAATGTTGGATTTTCCCCATCACAATCCAATGCATAACTATCCTGACTGTAATACTTACCATAACAATGACCATTTAAGACCGGCGCAAACCCTTCGTTTGCCAGCTGTTTACACGTTGGTTGGGGTCCGTCCGTAATTTCACCATTTGGCAATTGCGCGGTTGGGTTTGCCAAAATATTATTACACCACACACGAACATATCGACCATTTACAGATGCCATTGTACCATTTTGTGTTGTTTTTCGCGCGCCATAGCAATCGTCGGTCGGAACATAAACCTCTATATCAAAATCCGGATTTATTCCATTGCCACGCGTTGCATCCAAATACCCAAGCGTACGTGTTTCACCACCCGACGTAAATGCCACACCACAAATGCGTTTCCGCCCCAGGCATCCCGCCCCATCGTCCCATCCGGTATCGCGGTCCAAATCAATTCCGCGACTTAAATTGGTATAACAACGGGTATTATCAACCTGGCATATTTGTGGTTGATTCCACCAATCAATAGCGGCGTGCGCCGCACCACAAAACATTAAAAATAACATCAGTGAAGTACAATATTTTTTCATCCTCGCCATCCAGTGTGCCTTTATTATAACATCTTTTCTCGATTTGCGCAATGTATTTTCTTATTAGTTCGGTTTCACACACATACCCCATTCATCATGCGCATTTGTTGTATCATAGTAATTCGAAAATCTGTCATCATCGGGAAGATTTTCATCATACACCGAATTCCAGCTGCCACCTAAACGCTCGCACTCTTTGGCCAATTCACGGGCCATATCAACACGTATGGTATCCATAACCGTATTGATATCGGCCAAAATTTGCGTTGGCAAAACATAGTCTATTGCGTTGTCCATTGCGGATGGGCGCACACAAAACTCTGCGGCATATTGGGCCAATTTTTGATATAAACTGCCTGAAAATCCTTCGCATCCACCGTTCAGTGGCCGTGGGGGCTCTGTGCCACCGGCGCACGAATAATCATCTGGACACGGATAGCATTTGTCACCATGCAAATAAAATCCTTTCTTTTCAGCCTCGGTTCCACCATCGGGTTTTGGGCCCGCACATCTAGAATATGTACGATTATCCCAACACATATAAGGATATAATGCAGAGCCACTATCAACCGTGGGGTTTGTTGGGCTTAATAAACTATCAAGATAGTCAGGCCAAGAATCGTCACTGGGTGGGTCCCCCGGCAATGGCACCGATGCCGTTGATGTATTATAAATATAAACACATCCCGGACGCGTGGCATACATCATATCGCCCGGCGCATAAATACGGCATTCGTATGGATATCCGTGCAATGTATCCAACGACATACCGGTACAAAGTTTTTTTGCATACTTTTCCAACAATGTCGGACAATTTTGTGCAAATTTTTGG
>CAMVAR010000081.1 GCA_947165555.1 uncultured Pseudomonadota bacterium
CGACGGAGGAAAAGAGGGAAAGGAAAATGCAAAAATTATGGTTTGGGTTATTCGGCATAATCATTACAACGGGCGCGTTTGCGGCGGACCTGTGCGTGCGTAATGACGCAATGGTTGTCGCACTGAATCCAGATTACAATGGGACTCTGCAGTCGTATAATGCGGTTGGTGTAAAAATGTGGTCTGTGGTATTTCCATACGGCACGGTCACTGGAATTGCCGCAGATGCAAACGATTGCACAGAGCCTGGATGTGTTGCAGCAGACCAAAATTTAAATCCTGCATACGGTACGGGGCAAAGATGTTATTGCAAGATGCTAAGGCCGGCATTGTCGCCTTGGATTTTCGTAGGCAGAAGTTTCTGGGCTGAGTGTACGCGTAACTGCGGGTACGCCGCTGCTGACCTAGCAAATTTTCGCCGTTGGTTATTTAGTTCGATAAACACGGTGGATTAAGGTTTAATTCCCCAAAATTTTCGATATGCGACGCATAAAACATTAACCACTAATTCAGATTTGTTAAAAATTCCGGGAATGGATTTTCTTCTTCCTCTTCTTCTGGGGCGGTCGTACCGTCTGCAACGGTTGCAGGAACATCAACCGGTGTTTTATCCTTTGGGTCACGGGTTGAATCAATTTTGCCTTGTTCTTCGTTCACGATGCGACCATAATGTTCGGCGGCCTGTAACAACCGTTCGCGTTCGATTTCATCGGTTGCCTGGCGTGCCTGGTCCATGTATTGTTTTCTTTTTTGACGCCATTTGTGGCATCGTTGAATCATCATGCCGACGGCGGATTGATTTTTTTTGTTTTGCATTTTCATTCTTTTGTTTTTAATTGGAAATAACCCAAATGGTGTTAATTTACAATCCATCTGAATGCAAATGATGATAAAACATCTTAAAACCGATTGCAATATCTTTTTTGTATTGCTATGCTTTTTACCGTGGGAATGAATTTAGAGCAGGGATGGGGAAACATTTTGAAATCTGAACGTGGAAATTTTTTACTCCAGGCATTGCTTGCGCTAACACTGGTGTTTGCGTTTATTCCGTTTTTTGCGCGGCGTTTGGCCACGCGTGATATCGGCGCACAAATGTATGCCACCACGCGCCAGGTTGAAACCGCCCGTACCGCCGCCAAGATTTATGTCCAAGAAAATGCCGATGCATTACCGTATGAAACAACCGTTTTGTCGGGTGATAAATTTTCAGATATATTGGAACCGTACGGTTTGCCGCTGGGATTTGTCCCACGTACGGTATTTGGCCAGGATATTGCATTAATAATAAATAAAACAACCGACGGCGTGTCGGCATTCTTGCGATTAAGTGGCGGTAACATCGGTAATTTTCAACGTGCCGAATTGGCGCACAGAATCGGTTTTTTTGCCAGTTATGATTCTGATGTTCCCGGTGGTATTGTTGATATTGGGGTGCAATTGACAGATATGTATTCTGATGTTGTTCGTCGGAATGAGCGTTTCTCTGATTTAAATGGATTTTTAACGGATTTAGATATGGGGGGGTATGGGTTTGATAATGTCGGTGGCATTTTTGCGCACCGCGCGGCATTTGATACGGGCGAAATTACAACATTAACAATATCCGGAAATGAAGCGGGGCGCAAAGAACGTAACAATATAACAACAATAAACTCTGGCAAGGTGATATTTCAAAGTCGTGCCGGCGAATCGGCATTATCCATAACGCGTGGGACGTTGCATGCAAATTCTGTATCGGGGCGCACGATTGCAAAGTTTGGTGATGCGGGCAATATAACGGTTGTAAATGCCGCCGTGGACAGTTTTGATTTATCCGCCGGACGCACGGGATTTTCCGGTCCCGCCCGGTGGGATGTGCGTGGAAATGTCGTAACCAGTCGTATTAGTTTTTTGGTGGAACGTTTGGATGTTAATTCGTTTTTGAATGTAACCCGCGGCCAAGACGTTTTTATCGACGAAGATACATTGTCATACAGTTCGGCCACCGGTATTGATACAGACCGTATTATAACATCACATATAACATTGCGGGACCAAACGGCGGCGGGTTTGGCGCGTGGTGCGGGCGGCGCAACGATATTGGATATTCGGCCGGCCGGCACATCAATCTTACCGGACGCGTTGGTTGACGGTATAAATAATGGTGGTTTTATGATATTGGCAAATCCGACATCTGATGATGATAAAACGATTGGGTGCCAGGCGATAATTTCTGAATTGGGTGGCGTGTATAATCAAAAGTCATTGGCCCAGTATATAATTTGTCAGTATGTGTTTTGGCAACGTTTGGAACACAGAATTGATGTAAAGGCATGTATTGATGGGGGCAAAAGTGATTGTAAATAAATGGCGTATTTTGTTTCCAAAAAAATATCATCGTGCCATGGAACAGCGCGGGGCCAGTTTGGTTGAAGTCTTGTTGGCCATGGTTATTATTGCGGTTGCGGCACCATATACATATTCAATGATATCTGAAACAACGCACACGATGCATGATATGGCGGTTGCAAATGACATAATCAACATGCGTGGTGATATTTTAAACTTTGTCAGAATAAATCAAGACCTGTGGCCGGAAAATGCCCAGATAAAAATGTCGCGCGAAGAATTGAATGAGTTTTCTGATATAATTGCCGCCGGATTTATTGATAAATACACTGTACGTGGTGGCGCGGTGATTGATGTGTATTTGGCATTTGAATTTGATACAACGGACCATCGTATTGCGCAAATTGCGAACTATATCGGTATGGATGCGGCGATTGTCGGTCCGGATAAAATTGCCTATGGCGATTCGTGGGCGGTTACGGCACCGGAATTTACGCCGGGAAATTTGATATATAAAATCACGCGTAATTTATCGGATATGGATACGGCGCGATTCTTGCATCGTGGTTCTTCGGGTGAAGATGGTTTGAACACAATGGGGCGCGATTTAAACATGGGGGGTAACGATGCGTACAATGTTGGTGGTATTGTTGGTAAGTCTATACGTGTGCGCAATCTGGATGCGCGATTTGTGAACGCCACCGAAATAACCGCGCGTAATACATATTTTTCATCCGGCGCAAATATGGCGGGCGATGGGGTTGAAATTGGAAACCTGCGTGTGTCTGGTGACATTAGTGGGTTTCGTAATATTGATGCCAATACGTTAAATGCGGCCGCATTTTCGGTAAACGGTCGTATTATTGCCGACCGTGCCAGTATTAGTAATAGTTTAAATGTGGGGGCGGACCTTGTGTTGAAATCAAATACTTTACGCACGATTGGTGGGTTTGCCGGTATAACCGTTGGTACGGTATATGCGCCATACATATCAACAAACGAGATTACGTTTTTTGAAAATTTTGGTCTAACCGTATCAGGTGAATTATTAATATCAACCAATTCGCCGATTCGATTGGGGTCGTGGTCTTTTCCGTCCACGACCGGGCCGACATTTACATCACTAACACTAACACGTGCGCGAATACCGGAAATGCCGAATGTGTCGGAATTTCGTGCAATAATGACGGGCGGGTGGCAAACACGATGACAATTTGTAAAACCAGAATTTTTACTGTATATAATGCTGTTCGCGGGACGGTATTGATTGAATTTTTGTTAACAATTGCGTTGGCGGGAACATTGTTACCATTTATATATAATTATCAACAGCGTGCCGTGACGCGCGCAGAAAATCTGAAAATAACGCGCCAAATGCAAAAGATTCAAACGGTGTTGGAACGCTATATTACGGAAAATCGGGACCGATTGCTAACCACGCTTGGGCGCAATATTGTTAGGGTTAAAATTTCTGATTTGGCCGATTATGGATTGGACACTGATGTTATAGAAGATGGGGCGGGCAAATATCAGTTGCGCATTTTAAAATCCAGTG
>CAMVAR010000082.1 GCA_947165555.1 uncultured Pseudomonadota bacterium
CCCATTTTATCGGCGGCCTTTTTATCTATGATTCTGTATGTACCAACAATTTTTCCATTATGAAACACCGCCATATATTCGGCAAATTTGTCATATTCATCGTATTCTTCGTGCAATGTATGTTGTTCATCCGTTGCGGATGCACCTTCTTCGGTGACAAACACATCATAACGTAAATTGCGCACCATACGACGTTCGTCTTTGTTACGCGTTAACCTGACTTCGAAATCACGAACCTTGATAGCCATTAAATATCCCCTTGGTTTTCAATGACAACTGTTACAGATTAACAAACAAACCACCCAAGTGCAATATTTTTATTTTTTGTTTATAATTGTAAAATTTATATTGCTTTTAATGTTGTAATTTTGATATAATAACTGTGTCGGTTGGTATTCCACCGATGGGGTGGGAGACCCCGAATTGAACAGCGTCCATGTGACGTAAAAACTCCAACCTATGTGTTGGAGGGATGTGAATAATATCGGATACATCCGGTAAAATAAGCACACAATTTCTGTTCAAATTGTTCTGAACCTCCAACCACTCGAATTCTCGGTGGTTTTTTGTTGTGAACGAGGGACGATATGAGATTTATTTTGATTTTATTGTGTGCATTGTTTGTATATGATGCACATGCCGAATCAATAAACATTGATTGGATTGTTGATGGCGAAACATATACAACCACCACTTGCAATATCGGTGATGATTTAATATTGCCCGCCGCCCCCACAAAATATGGATATACATTTCAGGGCTGGGCAATGTACACACCGATTGAATACCTTGAAAGTACGGGCACACAGTATATTGATACAGGGATAAATTTTTTATACGGTGACGAATTTTATTTTGAGTATATGCCCATGGCAAGTTATTCAACGGAAAACAAGGGATATGGTGCAGGTTCAGACCTGTCGCGTATTATAACCGGCGGAGGTCGAAGGAACGGTTCTAATGTATGTATGTATGTTTCTTATACAAATTTATGCTACACACCTACATTACCATACGACAGTACATTGGGACGGCGGTATATAGAAAATTGGACAATTAAATCAGGATTGTTTAGTTCTGTGCTTACAGATGTTGATGACGGTGTTACATACACACTTTCCAAAGGAGGTATAAGCGTCTATTATGCTTCTGGCAATTCTGTGTATTTATGGCGGGAGCATCTTAGTCAATATTCATTCCCATCAAAGCTCCGTATTTATCGTGTGTGGCTGAAGCGTGCCAACAACACCCTTGTTCGCGACTTTATTCCCGTTCTTGACCCGGATGGTGTTCCATGTATGTATGACCGGGTAAGTGAAACTTTCTTTTATAATTCGGGTACGGGCGATTTTATTGCGGGACCGGTGATTGCTGAATGATGCGACAGATATTTGTATCTTTGGCGTTTTTAATGTATGCAAATTTTGCGTTTGCGTATATTACCGAAAATGTCACCGGCGGATGTAATGATGATATAGCATTTATGCACGCCATATTTACCCCAAACGAATACGACTGCGCGGCGGGGGAATATATGCCGGCAAACCATGACGGGTGTGTGGTATGTCCGGCGGATTCGTATTGCCCCGGTGGACATTATGTGTTTAATCCAGACGCCCCCGCGGGCAATTTTCCATGCCCGGTCGGATATGACCATGATAAAAATGCGGGCAAAACAGACATATCAATGTGTAAAAAACGTTGTGAAGATGGGACTTTTTTATTAAACGATGCCGTTTTATTCTTGGACGGATTTTATAACACACCGAATGGCAATAATCCCGATGCAGACAAATGGTATGATTTGTCCCCAAATCAAAATCATGGAAAATTTTTTGGAAATGTTACATACGACCCAATCAATCATGGATATATTTTTACCAATAATGCAAATTATGTTGAAACCATAAATTCACTGGGACTGAGGGGGGCCATTGTGGGAACAATTGAAATCGTTGCCACATGGTATGGCACCGCTTTCTCAGGTATAAATGGTATGTTCACATTCGGCCCAGACACGGGAACATCATTAACGGCAGAGCCAGACGCGCTATGTTCTGTTAACTCGTGCATGTGGTTTACCGCACCGCAAACAAACACCATGTTCACAATGAGCTTTGTAATACCAAATGGCAATATGTCGGGTACATCGGTATGGTTAAATGGACAAGCGCATGCAATATCAACAATTAATCTGGCACTGAATATTCCACAAACAAAAATGCAAATCGGCCGATATTGGCAATGGGCTGGGCAAAATCGTACATTTAATGGAATAATACATGCCGTGCGCGTTTATAATCGTGTGTTAACCCCGGATGAATTGGTGCGACATTATGAACAAGACAAATTAAGATTCGCAGACAATGGCTTAACAATGTTAGATTATGGAACCAAATGTGATACTTGCCCTGAAAATTCGTATTGCCCGGCAAAGACATATAATTTTGGCGATGATGCGGTCGCCACAAAAACCCAATGCCCCGATGGAACCTTTTCGCCCGCCGGCATGTGGGAAGTTGCCCAATGTGGTCATATCCTGCATATCGGTGATAACAAAATGTACCTGCGTGCAACAAAAAAAACTACGCCGGCACTGAATTTTGATTTTAACAATGACGGAACACCGGATTGGTTCGGCAACATGACGATAATGGATGTCCCAATGAATATCAATACAGATAAAAAATTAAAACTGGAATTCGACAATGTTACCTATTCTGCATACGACGATACGGTTACCCCGGGGAATAAACCATAAAACAATTATTTCAATTTGTCGGCCAATTCGGCGATTGCAATCGCATACCAATTTGAATTATTCCATTTCTTAATCCGATAAAAATTCGGATATGTCAAATATGCCGTAATTACCGGACGGGGGGCAACATCGGAATCCATGGTCGCATCCGCATTGGGCGCAGGTGGTAAATTTGCAATATCTGCAACCAATCCGGCAACCATTTCACCCGTCGGTATCGGTCCACCATCAGAATTTAAAACACCCATTTTCGACCATTCGGACAATGTTTTTTTTGTTTTTCCATCCAAAACAGACGTATCAAAATCCGCCGGCAACATTACACGTCGTGCAATTCGTTGGGTTTTATCCCAACCCAATTTATTCAGATAATTTCCCGCACTGGCCATTGCATCTGCAACATCATCAATTATATCTATTTTACCGTCCGAATTTCCATCAGCCCCATAGGATTCCAATGTTGTTGGTATAAACTGAAAATGTCCCATGGCGCCGGCCCAACTGCCCCTAATATTATTTATATCCAATCCGTTTTTATCCGATATTTTCATCAATGCCAACAATTGGTCCGTAAAAAACTTTTCACGACGACCATCGTAAATTAGCGTAAAAAACGCATCAACCAAACGATGACGCGCCCGAACTTCGCCATAGTTTGATTCCATACCCCAAAACGCCAAAATCACATGTGGCGGAACACCATAAATAGCGTCAACACGTGACAACAGGTCCGCGTATTTTTTGGCCGCCCTGCGACCAGATGCAACACGCGCATCATTCGTGGTCCGCCCAAGATATGATTCCAGAGTTAATTTAAATTCCGCCTGGTTTTTATCACTTTTCACAATCGACGGAATAAATGCCGGTGAACGCAGTGTCGCACGTATCGTCGCATCAGAAATATTCTTGGCCGCTGCACGCGATGAAATATTCGCCAAAACCGCATCCCAACGCGCCGTGTCAAATGTACCGGCATCCGCGTACGATGCGCACGCAAACAATACACAGAACAACACACCACAATATGCAGACAAACAACGCATTCGCGCCCCCTTTTGTATAAT
>CAMVAR010000083.1 GCA_947165555.1 uncultured Pseudomonadota bacterium
CCAAATAATTATCACTAAATTCACATTTGCCATTTTTGATTTCTTTGTTGGAATCTTTGCAAACACAAACCCCGCCGCGCTCCACCGTTTCCGGTACAACCGTGCATTTGCAATTCGCGTCCATATTCGCATCGGGACAATTTTTTGCACCCGCGGAACGCGATGTTGCGGCACCGGCCGGCGTGCCCGTTTGTCCATTTGCCGGCTTCGCAGACTTTTCCGCGGCGGCGGGGCCAGAATTCTTTTCCTGGCAATAACCATTTTTGGGCTCCCAACCGGTTTCACATTCCTTGGCCGCGCACACACGCACCCCCGCCGTTTGTTCAATACATTTCCACGCCGTCGAATGCAAATATGGACGTTTTGTGTTATCAAGTCCCGTACAATCAGAATCAGACGAACATGCCTGGTAATTAAACTGTGTGGCTGGTTTAAAACACTCAAAACCATAATTATCCTTCCCCATGTCATAGGAACCACTGTCATATGCGGCCTTGACCGCATCAAACGAAAAACCCGGACAGTTACAGTTGGCACGATATTCTGCATGATCACCATTAATACAAATCCTACTGTTGTTTGCCCAATCATCACACGCGCAGCCACCACTTACCAACTTATAGAACAAATATTTTGGACTGGTTTCACCATGGTCACCATAGGCACCAGAATAAAACGGGCACAACCACCCACTCGTTCTATCTCTACGTTTTAAACATTTTTTGGCAAGATATGGCTTGGGCCAACATTTATTCGGATTTTCACCATTCAAATCGGTTCCACGTTCCAAGTCCGCAACACATTTACATGGTGAAACGTCTAAACCACCATCTTTCTCCACCGTGCCCGAACATTCACATTTATTATCTGCCCATTTACCATCGGTGTCGATACAATTTTTTTCTGCATCGGCCAAATTAATTTTGCAAAAATCCGATAACGCCTCACCATTCCCAGGTTCATAATACACATTATTACCATCAAATTCCCCAAGGAATTCGGACAATTCAAGCGTTCCGCAATCTTTGATACTTGATACAGGTTGTTCAATCCACATATTTATCCCACTTGCATGACAATAGTAAATCGGAATATCGGGTGATTTACCCTCTGGAGTACCTGGCCGAATGAAACATATGCTCCATCTTTGCATCCATCTATCCCCATGTGCCCACATACCAAATTACCACCCGAAAACTTTAATGTTTTGGTGACATTGCCGCTGTTTGATTGAAGTTGACAATTATAGTGTGGCCCTGCACAAAATGCATTAACCGACGCAACACTCATAATAAAAGCCATTAAAAACTTTCTCATAAAAATCCTCTCAAATCCCCAAAATTCTACCACAAAACCATCCCCGGCGCAAGCGGTTAGTAAAAAACATAATTCCAGCGAATCGTCACACCGCTGAAGAGCGGTGCCCAGGCATCGCGACAGCGATGACCTGCCCCGCAGGAGATTTTTCATCGCCTTGCGATGAAAAATGTAAATGTCTGCGACGCAAATTTTTGCATTTGCCAAAACTGGATACCGCCCTTCGGCGGTATGACGCGACTCTGGAATTCACGCAAAAAAGCGGGGCATTTGCCCCGCACATTAAACTTACACTATACACGACGAACTTTCTTTGGTCTGCACCCGTTATGCGGGATGCGTGTCGTGTCGGTAATGCTCTGTACCACCAGGCCGGCGTTCGCCAAACCACGAACGGCCGATTCACGACCCTGGCCAATACCACGCATAAGGACATCAACCGTTTTCATGCCCATTTCGGCAACCCGCTTACCAACGGCATCTGCAACAACCGTCGCGGCATACGGGGTCGATTTCTTGGCACCTTTGAAATTATTTGCGCCCGCGGTCGCCCATGTCAACACTGCACCGGATTGGTCCGTGATTGTAATACGTGTATTATTGTTCGTGGCAACGATATGTGCGATGCCATGTGATACTTTTTTAACAACTTTCTTTTTATTTTTTGTAACTGCCATTTTTATTTTTTCCTTATATTAGATGTCTTCAATTAACTATCGTGTTAATCTCTACCCAACGTGGGTTATTTACCCTTGACCGCGGACCCGGCGACAACAACGCGTTTACCCTTGCGCGTACGTGCGTTTGTCTGGGTACGTTGACCGCGAACCGGCAACCGGTTACGATGACGAATACCGCGATATGTTTTCAAATCTTGCAACCGTTTGATATTCATTGCGACTTCACGACGAACATCACCTTCGACCTTGAAATTTTGTTCAATATAATTTGAAATTTTAACAATATCTTCATCGGTCAAATCCTTTGCGCGCAGACCGTCTTTTAATTTCAAATCTTTACATATTTTTGCAGCCCTGGCCGGACCGATGCCGTGAATATATTGCAGTGCGGCTTCGATACGTTTGTCTGTCGGAATGTTTACACCTGCTATACGTGCCATTTTTCTTTTTCCTTTATATTTTTTACCCAGAACGGACAACCCGCCCCGATTTGTTTGCCCAGATGCCATCGGCACCCAAACGTTCACTTTTGACGAACAATTTTATACAAATTATCGCAAAAGTCAATCCCTGTTTCGCATCGACAAATTTTTTTAGTCGCGGAAACGTCCTTTCTTTGCGCCGGCGCCACCAACGCCATGATATTGCTTTGCCACCAGATAGGATTGCACCTGGTTCATTGTATCCAAAACAACACCCGCAACGATTAATACACTGGTACCACCAATTGCCAATGGCATACCAAACTTAGAATTCAATATAATCGGTAATACGCAGACCACAATCAGGTACAGCACACCAATTGCCGTAACGCGCGACACCATGGAATCTAAAAAACGAACCGTTTGTTCCCCTGGCCGCACCCCCGGAATATATCCACCGGCATTTCGCAAATTATTACTGGTTTCTTCGGAATTAAACACGACCGCCGTTTGAAAATATGCAAAAAACGCAATCAAAATTGTATATAAACCAACATACGACCATGTTCCGTATGTAAAGAACGCCAAAATATTCTGCACAATCAAATTTTCACTTTGTGCAAACCGCTGAACAAACGCCGGCAACATCATAATAGACGATGCAAAAACCGGTCCCATAACACCAGACATATTAACCTTAATCGGCAAATATGACGCATTTGTATTCACAACACCGTTTGCCATAACTTGGCGCGGATATAATATCTGGACCCGACGTTGTGCCAATTCAAAGAATGCAATCAATGCAACGATACCGACCACAAATGCCAATACCAACGCAATCATCGCCGGCGACATTTGCCCCACCGACCCCAACGATACTATTTTTGCAACACCTTCGGGGATTTGCGCAATAATACCCGCAAAAATCAGTAATGACGCCCCCTGGCCTATGCCGCGCGCGGTAATCTGTTCCGCCAACCACATAACAAAGACCGTTCCACCAACCAATGAAATTATTGCCGACAATTCAAACGCAAATCCTGGATTTACCACCGCCGCAACACCATTAACCGGTGCCATAGATTCCAAACCGCGTACCACGGCCCATCCCTGAATCACGGCCAACAACACCGCCAAATATCGCGTATATTGGTTGATTTTTACACGCCCCGATTCGCCTTCCTTACGCAGGTCATTCAACGATTTACTGGTTGCAGTCAATAATTGCAACACAATTGATGCCGAAATGTACGGGAAAATATTTAACGCCAACACCGACATACGCGACAAAGAACCACCGGCAAACATGTCAAACATGCCCATCATGCCACTGCCTTCGCCCGTAAACAGATGCAAAACCGCCGATGCATTCACCCCCGGCAACGGGATAAAAGACCCCAC
>CAMVAR010000084.1 GCA_947165555.1 uncultured Pseudomonadota bacterium
ATCTAAATTTTTTAAAAAACTGGTTGATTTTAAACCTTGGTTTAAATTGTACCACCAATAACAACCCGCCCAAATAGACAATACAACAAAATCCCCATACACACAGAAAAACAAAATTCGCAATCAGATATACCGCTTTACGCTTGACTTTTGTGGATTGTTATCATAGCCTGATGAGCATGTTATATATAATACGGCATGGAAAAACGGATTGGAATAACCTGAATAAAATTCAAGGCGTGGCGGATGTGCCATTAAATTTTCGTGGATATTCCCAGGCATACAATATCGCGAAAAAAATCGAACCTTTTCAGCCAACCAAGATTATTTCATCACCACTGTCGCGCGCGCTTGAAACCGCCAAAATAATCGGTCATCAATTGTTGTTGCATGTGGAATATGATGCGCGCCTTGGTGAATATGATTTCGGAAATCTAACGGGGCGGAATCGCGCCGATATATCACCCGATACATTAAAGTCTTTTTTTGCCGACCCGGCCCGTTTCAATGCCGAACCATTTGCCGCGGCATTCGCGCGCGTGGGCAATTTCTTGGAATCCGTTGATTACGGTAAAAACACTTTGGTTGTGACACATGCCGGGGTGATAAATTTGATGCTGTGCTATTTGGAAGATAAAAATAATTTTAATCCATATTCATATTTGGATAAATGCCTGAATACACACATAGACAATTCGGCCGTGCTGCGGATACGGAATTTGAAATCCAATCCGACAATCCTTAACAACACGCGTTTTTATAAATTATCAAAATCAAGATAAACATACTCATGCCGTACGAAATTTCACAAAGTTAGAATATTCGGGGAAAATTAGTCACCGTTGAAAAGGATACGCGTTTTAACAAACAAACCGCAAAACAGCGGAATATGAATATAATCATCCCCGCACCATTTTGGTGCGGGGTTTTTGTTTACTTTATCACCGCCGTTTTAATCAGCGTGACATCTTCTTTGATTCCATCTATTTTTAATTGCAATTGACCTATACCGGTTTCCAATATCGTTGTACGGTTTTCAAGTGTTGTCATGCGCGCCCCCAATCGGTCTATTTCTACCAAAGAATTATCTGCACGCGCAACCCAATAAATTACACCACCAATAAACGCGATTAAAAACCAACTGTTGCGCAAAAAGTCCAGGATATTGCCAAGTCCATTAGATGCCGACATTTTTTCGCCCCCGTAATATCAATGTTTCGATTACATGAACCAATGCACGTTGGCCTTCGATGGTACGCAATTCAGCATCGGTTGCATTGGGGCCCAACGTACGTTCAATTGTAATCTTGCGCAGGTGCGACAAAACCATTTCACCAAATGGCCCGGCAAATGTTTTTGCAAACGCGTGTTCTGTTTTTTCCATTTGTACCCCCGAATTTGATTAAATTAACCCGTCATTATCCGCAACCATGCGGGCAATCGGTGCAACATATTTTAATTCCGCATCACTGTGCAGTGATATTTTATCAATGACACCACGGCGTGATAATATCTGTAATCCACGGTCGCACAGTGGCCGAATAAATTCATGCAACAAACGTCCGTATGTTGCGCCCAAAATACGCATCATATCGGTGTTGCGGGCCATAATTTCGGTTGCGGTCATTTCTTTGTCAGACAATAATCCCAACCGGTCTGCCAACATGGTATGCCGTATGCGTTCACGCAAATCTTTTAATATAATTTGTGATACATCAAAATTCGCACCGGTTGCCAACGGGGTCAGGCCTGTACTGCCCACGGCCTTGGGAATAATGGCACCCGGGGTCAAATTAATATTACCAAGATTTATAACCCCGTCATCGTCGGCCTGCCAAATACCACTGACCGCGATTGTTGCGTTTTTCAAGACCAATTCTACGACCTTGTTTGCGGTTTTGATATCCGGTAATGCACGCAGGACCGGCCCATATCCGTACTGTTCGCCACTGGCCACGGCCCAACGAAAGATTATATACGGATTTGTTTCAAACGTTCCACGGGATACGATATTATTCTCTAAATCACCATCAACATCAATCCATGCGGTAAATTCTGAATCAACCAGTGATTGCACCAACGGCAATTTGTATTCGGGATTTTGGCGAATACGGTCACGTATTTCGCGCGGTGGGGTCCATGTCGGATATTTGTCCATAATATCGGTTGCCATCAATGTGCTTGTATGAAATATCGCATTAGGCAAAATCGCAATATCAGACATTGGAATAGACGTAAATAAAAAAGCACTGGACGCACCAATCGGCGATTCCGCCATAAACAGGCATGCCGTACCCAATGTTACCAAATCCATATAACATTGATGAATCGTGGTATAAAAATTAGAATCATTCAAATTCGCACGTAAAACCGCCGTCGGGATTTCTGGGTCGGGTGATTCGGGACCTTCGCGGACCAGATTTAACCACAATGATTCAGGCGGTGTAAGTAAAGAATACATAGACGCCGCCAAATTATCCGCCGCGTCTGATGCCGTCGCATCAAACAATGTGGCCGTGTCTTGGTCCGTTGTTGGCATCGTATAACGACGGGCGTCCGACCAACGTTTTAACCACGGTTCGCGTAATGCAAGCGCGCGATTATACATCTGTTTTAAATCATATTTCATATTTGTTCCTTTTGGTTTGGTTATTCAAAGATTAAAATTCGTGTTCGCCGTATATCGCGATACTGTTGTTCCATACGGCCGTATAGGGATTGGGACACATGCAATCGCCCCAGACACCGCATCCAGCCCGTCATCGTGTTCGGCACCACCAATTGGTGTCCACGCCAACATTTCTGAGAAAAAAGGTGTCCGGGATATTTGGGTATGTGCAAACAATCGTCCCGTTGTTAATAATGGTTCCATCGCATCAATAATACGGTCCTCTTTACGGCGACTGTTATTGATGGGCCGTATTTGAATGCCATATCCGGTGCGTGAAATCGTATTCCGCATTATTTCCGGCAACGCATTGCCGATACCATTTGTTTCCAATGATAGTGTACGAAAGTGATGTTTTTTAACAAATTCTAAAACACATTCACATTGGTATGCCAATGGGTATTCGGTGTCATCGGGCACCGTGATATACAATATATCATGAATTAATACAATTCGGTTATTATCGTCACGATATATCAATGCACACACACTGTTGTCGCCATTACGACGGCCACCCGACGGGTCCCAATAAATCGCACCACCCGTTATTTGATGTCCATCGATTCGCGCATGCCGAATATCAAAATCCGATTCATAAATTTTAATTCCACCTGGGTCCAGTCTGATTTTATCAGGCGGTATATAATTCAACATCATTTGCGCGGAAAAATGTCTATCACCAACGGTTTCGCGAATTTGGTCGATTTTTTCAATTGGAAAAAGTTCAGGCCACGCAGGTTTTCCGGTCGAATCCATAATCGGAATTTTTAATTCGTTATACCCAGATAAAAAAGGCGTTGAAAAAACATTTTTTTTATATACTATATCAGACATGGACTTTACTCCCAAAACTTTACCAACAAATATAGAGGCCGAACAGGCCGTCTTGGCCGCGGTTTTAATGAATAATCGCGCATTGGAAAAAATTTCAGAATTCCTTAGACCCGAAGATTTTTCCCATCCGGCCCACCAAGAAATTTATAAATTGGCCATGCGACAATTTGCGGCCGGCATCCCATTTGATATCATCACGGCAAAAAATTACCTTGACCAACAGGGAACATTGGAATCGGTCGGCGGTATTGATTACCTGACCCAATTGGCCG
>CAMVAR010000085.1 GCA_947165555.1 uncultured Pseudomonadota bacterium
CGTGTACCGGTAAAGACCAACAGTGGGATGAGGCGACCAATCAATGCATTAAAACACCATCACAACCATCTGGTACGGTTGCCGTAGAGGTTCAGCCCCCTATATCGTCGCCCCAATTGGATTCAGAACCAGAAATTGGCACCAATTGTAGTGTGGGTGGCGTTACCGGCACATGGCAAAAAATCGAAAATCCCAACAATAATCCCGATGTCAAAACATGTATTGATGAAACACCGGGGGCCAGTGGCAAGGTAGACTGTATATGCGTTGCGTCTGGGCAAAATGGTGGCGCATCCGGCAATAGTGCAAAACCATCTGATAAATCGGACGGCAAGCAATCGCCCGCCGGAAAAAGTTCTGATGCATGTTCGATAGCCGGTTGGACGCTGGACTCGGTTTTAAATGCTCAGATTCCCTTGACTGATGCCGAAATTTCCGGCGCGTGCCGGCAAGATATAGCAAGGTTGGAAACGGCGTGTAAGGTATATTCGGAAAAATGCTTCAAAGGGGAAAATGTACATGGTACCCCAGAATGGAAACGTGAGAATAACAAAGTTTGGTGTAATATTACAACGTCCGGAAAATGTGGTGAATCGTATGGCAATAATCCAGCATCCACATCGGATAGGGATAGCCGTCAGGTAATGGAACTAGCCAAATACACGGACTATCAGGTCAAATGCGATGGTACGGATGAACGGTTTGAATTTATTAATGATATCCGCGGCGCCGACGCTCATATTAGTCGTATCAAGAATGAGTGTAATGGTACATTAAGAACAAAAGAAGCAACTGTTAAGTATACGGATTCGTTCGGGACAACAACAGGTCACACAGGTACGGTTATAATATGTAACTGTACCCAACAACAAAAAATTAAAATCAACGAATCCAGACGCGACGAAATTTCCGGTAGAGAAATCCGGGGGCCAATAAAGCCGGATTGGTCCACTTTGGAAAAAGCGGAACGCCCATACGGCGTAACCAAGGAGGAATTTTGTGGGCTTGTTACGGGAAAATATAGTAAATCTACCTACATTGAAAATTGGCTTAACACACATAATCAGAATCTTAGTGCCCTGATTGAGTATGGGGCGGGTATCGGCTACTGGTGCAAGGAGTTAGGGGGAAATAATGCCTGGAACGTACGCAAACAATCATCTTGGGCCGGTCGGATATATCGGTGCGATAACTTAGACCAAATTAGGACGGCGTGTAACGGGGAAAATAACTCTAATGCGAATGCCACACCACCATCCGATAACACATCAATCGAAAATTCGTTGTCGGTAACATCCAGTAATGCGGGGCATGGAACAGCGTATGACCGTCAACGTGCGGCCCATGACAATTGTAATCAGAGTGGTGGAAGCATCAATTTGCTCGGTAATTGTAGCTGTTTGAAATCCAAAGGTCTAAAGCAAACCGATGATAAAAAATCTTGTGAGTGTATAAAAGGTGGACACAAATATGACAAGGACCAGGATAAATGTGTCGGCCCAGATAGAACGAAAGTGTTGGAATTTATGGACGAATTGGATGCGAATTCCAAAGAGCGTTTTTTATAAATAAATCATACCCCAAAATACATCATCGGCGGTTACCCGCCGATGTGCTCTCCTTCCTTTCCGGAACCCGGAAACCTGTAATCGCCATGGGGCGTGCGTTATGCCGCCATTGCGATATTGTTTTCTGATTTGCCGCCTTCGGTATCCATTATGCGCTTGGCTTCGGCAAAAACCATTCCTTTTACACGCAACGCCAATTCTTTTGTGTCCAGGCTTTCCGCCGCAACATCAAAGTTATCTGTCCGGATTTGCAGTGACACATACGCCCCAACCAACGATGTTCGTGGCAAATCTTCGATTGAACGTGGCGCGTTGTTATGACCGATTTGCAATTCATCGCTAAGCGATACAATCTGGCGGTCGGCATTCACCCACACGGTTGTGCTTAAAACCTTGTGCAGGGCAATCATAATTTCTTTGATATTTTTTGGCATAGATAATCCCTCCTTTCTGGGCGTTTGTGTCAAAAATTCAAAGCAGATTTGTATTTACATGTTGTATTTACAAGTTTCTGGATTAAATTTTTATTTTGTTCCGTTTTTTTCCGAAAAACCGGTGCTTTCCCGATTTTTTTGGCGTTTTGCTTGTGTTCTCTTTGTCTATACATTGATAATAGAATAAAAACGAATCGCGGGTCAAGTGAAAAAATAAAAAAATTAAAATTTTAATTAATATATTGTGTTTAGACGAATTTTTCCGGCACAATTTTGGCCAATGTTTTAAAAATACGTCTAAATGCACCGCATCCCGGACAGTGTCTGTATGTCTTTTTGCGTATATCGCCGGGTCGTTGACCGGTCCACTTTGTTTTGTGTCCATCAATTGTTACGTGCCATGCGGTTTTTGCATCTTGCATAATCATATCGCGCAGTTTTGCGGCAAATTCCGGGCTTTCGAATATCGCGACATTTTCTGTGTTGTAATACCGGCTGCGCGGGTCCAGGTTAAAACTGCCTATCCATGAAATTTTGTCATCAAACACCATCGTTTTGCTGTGCATGACGGAAAATACGGACGGTTTATGTTTGTGCAGATTAACACGTCCACGCAGATTTTCCGCGCTGTTCATAAATTCATAAACCTCTGCGCCACCACGTATTAGTGCACGCCGATATTTTTCCCATTTTGCATATACGGTTGGTGCGTTTGTTGATGCCAGCGAATTTGTCACAATTGTTATGTGCACGCCGGTCTTTTCTTCATTTAGTATCATTTCGATTCCGCCACGCCCCGGTACAAAATATGCGGCCGACACGTACACGGACCGCCTGGTTGTTTTCCATAATCGGTTCAGTGCCATAATAATCGCCCCGCGATAGCGTTCTTTGTGTGTCATTGGGATTTCAACCTTGGACGGTGAATCGGCCAAGAATCGTCCGTGTCCCCAACAAAAATCAAAGTTTCCCATTTTATATTCCCGCATGGCCAACGATATTATTGTGTTGTACTTGCGTACATTATTTGCATCGCCGGCCGACATTTTTTCGGCCCACCGCATCAGTTTTTTCATTGCACGTGCCGAACACGCGTTTGGTATAACCGATGCCGGTACCGATAAATGATGTCCCCAGTATTGATTAAAACTATCAAAGGCACCCCGTGTAATGCCGCCAAGAAATAATACATCGGTATCAGAAAAGTTTGCACCCGTTTCCGGCACAAAATAATTACTGCCCACGTTGCGCCCACCGGTAATCAGCGCAATATTATCAACAATGAACAGCTTGTTATGCATACGTGAATTTAACCGATTAAAATCCATCAGTATTTGCGGATAGTATAAAATTCGTGACTGTCGTGTACGATGTTTGACGGCATTAAAAATCTTGACCTCTATGTTTGGATGTTGGTTTAACAACAATACGTCGGCGATATCGGTATTTGTGCCATAATCGTCAATCAGTATTCGTACACGTACCCCCCGGTCTGCGGCGGTACGTAATTCCTGAATAAGGATGCGTGAATGCAAATCGTTGTCGTAAATATAGGTCTGTAAATCAATAGTTTTTGTTGCCATTCGTGCGAACGCGGCACGTAATACGAACGCAACCAGTCCGTCTTCGATTAGTGTTGCGCCGCTAATCTCGTTGTCATCGCCCAGTTTGTCGATATATTGTCGTGCGATTGGTGTGTCATTTGGGTCGTATTTAAAACAGTCATCGGTAATTTTTGGGCGATAGTTTGCCATGCGTGGGTCATCGGTTG
>CAMVAR010000086.1 GCA_947165555.1 uncultured Pseudomonadota bacterium
ACCAAAAACAAAGATGAACAACATGGATGAAAAAAATATAGACATAGACCAGGTATCAATAACAGATGCCGAAAACGCAAATGATAACACCCCGACAACACCAACAGATGATGCACGGGTGACAGAATTAGAAAAATCTTTGGCAGACATAAATGACAAATATCTGCGCATAGCGGCAGAATTAGAAAACACGCGTCGCCGTGCGGCCATTGATATGGAATCACGCGCCCGCGCACGGGCAATGTCGGTTGCGGAAAAAATTCTGCCGGTGGCGGATGCAATTGATGCGGCATTACAACATGCGCCCAATGATGATGGCATACGTTCTATGGCGGCGGCATTAAAATCCGCATTTGAATCCATCGGTATTACACGTATCGATTCAATTGATAAACCGTTGAACCCGGCATTACACAACGTAATTCAGGTCACAGACGCCCCACAAGGCGTTACGCCAAATACAATTGTTCAAGAAATGCAACCAGGATATATGTTTGGCGATAACGTTTTACGCACGGCAATGGTTATTGTGGCAAAATAATTTCCAGACCGGTTTGCGAATGGTGTTTTTTATGGTATAATACAAAAAAAAAAAAATAAGGAAAAAATATGTCTTTGGTACCAATTGTAATAGAAGAATCCCCACGTGGCGAACGTTCGTTTGACATTTATTCACGCCTGTTGCGTGACCGTATTGTTATGGTATCCGGCCCGATTGAAACAAACATGGCAAACACGATTGTGGCACAATTACTGTTTTTAGAATCGGAAAATCCAAACGCCGATATTTCATTGTATATTAACAGTCCGGGCGGTGATGTAACGGCCGGTTGGGCCATTATGGACACTATGCAGTATATAAAATCACCGGTGTCAACTATTGGAATGGGGCTGGTTGCGTCAATGGGGTCGGTATTATTGGCGGCGGGTGCACCGGGAAAACGCTTTGTATTACCAAATACCGAAATTATGATTCACCAACCATCGTCCGGAACCCAGGGCAAAGTGACCGACATGGAAATCTATATGCAGGAAATGCAACGTGTAAAAAAGATATTTGTTAAACAAATGGCAGAATTCACAGGGCGCAAAGAGAAAGAAGTATTTGATGCGATGGAGCGCGATAACTGGATGGACGCAACCGCGGCCAAGAAATTTGGTTTAATTGATGATATATTGGTTCGTAAAAACTAATTTTATGGGGCACGTAATATGAGTAACGAAACAAAAACACCGGAAAAACAAAACCAGTTTTGCAGTTTCTGTGGCAAGGCGGTTTACGAAGTAAAAAAATTGGTCAGCGGCCGCAATGTTTGCATTTGCGATGAATGTATCGCATTGTGTAACGACATCATGGCGGACGACAAAAAAAATCGCATTACACACGATGCGGAAAAATTACCAACGCCGTCACAAATATATGATTTTCTGAATGAATATATCATCGGCCAGGATTTAGCCAAACGCACATTGGCGGTTGCGGTCTATAATCATTATAAACGGCACAATGTGACATTAAATTCAAATGTAGAAATTCAAAAATCCAACGTTTTGTTAATTGGACCAACGGGTACGGGCAAAACACTGTTCGCACAAACACTGGCACGAATTCTGGATGTGCCGTTTGCAATTGCCGATGCCACCACATTGACCGAGGCTGGATACGTTGGCGATGACGTTGAAAGTGTTCTGACCCAGTTGTTACATAACGCAAATTTTGATGTAGAACGTGCGCAGCGCGGAATTATTTATATTGACGAGATTGATAAAATCTCTCGAAAATCAGAAAATCCGTCGTTGACCCGTGATGTTTCCGGCGAAGGCGTACAACAGGCACTATTAAAATTAATCGAAGGCACAATTGCCAACGTTTCCGCCGGTGGGGCGGGACGTAAACACCCGGGCGAAGCGACTGTACGCCTGGACACGTCAAAAATATTATTTATCTGCGGCGGGGCATTTGACGGATTAAATCGCATTATCGCAAATCGCAAATGCGAACGTGCCGGCATTGGATTTGGGGCCGATGTAAAATCACACAATGAGCGGGGCGCCCAGAACCACTTGGCGGATGTGCAACCCCAAGATTTGGTTAAATTCGGCATCATTCCTGAATTAATTGGTCGTATGCCGATTATAACCACGCTATCAGAATTAGACGAAGAGGCATTAGTAAAAATTCTAACCGAACCAAAAAATGCGATTGTGCGTCAGTATATTGCGATGTTGGAAATGGACGGTGTGAAGCTAACTATTACTGATGAGGCGTTGCATGCCATTGCAAAATTGGCCCTGGAACGCAAAACTGGTGCGCGCGGTTTGCGCAGTATTTTGGAAAAAATATTACTGGCACCAATGTTCAGCGCACCAGATAAGCCGGATTTGGCGGAAATTGTAATTGACCCGGACGTCGTTTCTGGTAAAAAATCGCCAATAGAGATACTGCGAAATACAAAAAAAGCCGCATAGCCAATAAAATTGTTTAATCTGTTTAGTTTATCAAACTAAATAACTTACCCTGAAATGTGGGCTATGTTATGATATTATCGTGGGGCAATTTCCCATGTGAACATTTGCGCACCAAGAGTCATAGTAATAAGCCGCGTTGGGGGGGCGTGGGCTACAACGACGACCATCACATCTGTGCGGCGCGGTGCGCTTTGAATTGTGCGAACCGTGTTGCCCCGTCAAAGGTGATGCGGCCTGTTATGTTTTGGTCAATTAATATTTTGGATTAAAATATGTTATGCGGCCTTTTTGATTCCGGATTTGATATTGCGTACGTATTTGCGTAATTCGTCGATTGAAACCAGTGTGCCATCCCGTTTTTGGGCCGACCAATAATCCCAACCATTATAATTTGTGCAATGTTGAATGCGTGCCGCCATAACATGAATAGAACCACGGCCATATAAACTGTGTACCAGGTTGCCATCCGACGCAATCATGACGCGTTCGCCGCGCGGACTTACCAATGTTTGGCCGGCGTACAATAAACCGCCATCAATCAATTCGCGGAATGCAACACGGACTTCGTCGCGTTTTGGTTTGGAAACCTCTATGTCTGATAAATCAATTGGGACCACGTTTGCAACACGCGCACGCGCCGCCGCGATATAAGATTCTTCGCGGTCAATGCCGATAAATTGTCGGCCCAATTCACGCGCCGCTGCGGCCGTTGTTCCCGAACCAATAAACGGGTCCAAAATTATATCGCCCGGTTTGGTTGACGACAAAATAACACGACGTAATAAATCCATTGGTTTTTGCGTGTTATGCAGACTTTTCCCGTTGGCACCTTTTAATCGTTCTTCGCCAAGGCAAATGTTCATATCCCAATCGGAACGCATTTGCTTGCCACCGTTTAATTTCTTCATGGTTTCATAGTTAAATGTGTATTTACCGGTTTTGCGCGGGGTGGCCCATATTAGTGTTTCATGTGCGTTTGTAAATCGTGTGCCACGGAAATTCGGCATTGGGTTCGTTTTAACCCAAACGATGTCATTCAAAATCCAGAAACCTAATTCTTGCATAATTGCACCAACCTGGAAAACATTATGATATGAACCGATTGTCCACATTGCGCCATCTGGTTTTAAAATGCGTTTGCATTCGGTTAACCATTCGCGCGTAAATTTATTGTATTCGGCCGGCGATTCAAACGCGTCCCAATCATCGCGAACGGCGCGTGCCGCGGTTTGGTCTTCGGGGCGGTAAAGTGTTTTTTGCCCCAGTTGTAAATTGTATGGTGGGTCGGCAAATACCGCATCA
>CAMVAR010000087.1 GCA_947165555.1 uncultured Pseudomonadota bacterium
AAAACGATATGCTTTCTTGCGTTTGCCACTGTCCAATTCTTTTTTGCGCAAACGTATTGTTGCGGGTGTAACCTCTACTAATTCATCATCTTGGATGTATGACAGGGCTTCTTCTAATGACATCTTGCGGGGCGGGGCCAAGAATAATTTTTCATCGGCCGTGACGCTGCGTATGTTGGTTAATTCTTTACCTTTGATTGGATTTACCTCTAAGTCATTCTCTTTACTGTGTTCGCCGATAATCATACCGGAATAAACATCGGTTCCGGGACCGACGAACAATACGCCACGTGGTTCCAGGTTATGTAACGCGTATGTTGCGGTGGCACCTTTCTCCATTGATACCAAAACACCCGGACGATATTGAACAATTGGACCACGATATGGGGCATATTTATCAAATACGCGGTTCATGATACCGGTTCCGCGTGTGTCGGTGCGAAATTCAGACAGGTACCCAATCAGACCACGGGACGGTGCCGAAAACACTATGCGGGTTTTGCCACCACCGGACGCTTTCATTTCTGTAATTGTTGCCTTGCGCTTTGTCATTTTTTCGATAACAACACCGCTGAATTCATCGTCAACATCAACAACAACTTCTTCGATTGGTTCCAATGTTTCGCCGTTTGGTCCCGTTTGCATGACAACGCGCGGACGGCTAACACTTAATTCAAAACCTTCGCGGCGCATCGTTTCAATTAAGATACCCAACTGCAATTCACCGCGGCCGGAAACCTCGAATGATTCTTTGTTTTCGCTCTGTGTGACGCGCAGGGCGATGTTGGTTTCGGCCTCTTTAAACAGGCGGTCGCCAATCATGCGTGATGTCAACTTTTTGCCACTTTGTCCCGCAAGCGGTGATGTATTCACAAAAAATGTCATGGTAAGGGTTGGTGGGTCAATCGGCATTGCCGGAATTGGTTCGTTGACCGCCGGGTCACACAGTGTGTCTGATACGGTGGCCTTGCTGAACCCGGCAATCACGACAATGTCGCCCGCCGATGCAGAATCAAGTGATACCTTTTCAATTCCGCGGTGTTCAATAATTTTTGTAATTTTGGCATTTTCAATAAATTCGCCTTTCATGTTTATGGCCTTGACGCTTTGCCCGACACGCACGGTTCCAGATTCAATTTTTCCGGTTAAAATGCGTCCGACATAGGGGTCTGATTCCAATGTGGTGGCCAACATTGTGAACGGTGCATCAATCATGCAACGCGTACCATTGCAATCCGGTGCCGGTACATGGTCCACAATCAATTGGAACAGTGGGGTCAAATCGCGGCGTTCATCGGTCAATTCGCGCACCGCCCAACCATCGCGCCCGCACGCATACAGGTACGGGAAATCCAATTGTGCATCGTCCGCACCCAATTTATCAAACAGGTCAAATGTTTCGGACAGCACTTCGTCCGGACGGGCATCGGCGCGGTCAATTTTGTTTATGCAAACAATCGGACGCAGACCCAATTTTAACGCCTTGGATAATACAAACTTTGTCTGGGGCAGGGGGCCTTCGGCACTGTCCACCAACAGGACGACACCATCAACCATGGATAAAATGCGTTCTACTTCGCCGCCAAAATCCGCGTGTCCTGGGGTGTCTACAATATTGATTTTATAATCGCGCCATGTGATAGATGTTGGCTTTGCCGAAATGGTAATGCCGCGTTCGCGTTCGATGTCGCCACTGTCCATTACACGGTCGTCAACGCGTTCGTTTTCGCGGAATGTCCCCGCCTGTTTCAACATATTGTCAACCAAGGTTGTTTTACCGTGGTCAACGTGAGCTATAATTGCAATATTACGTATTTTCATTTTGTTTTCTCTATGTTTTGTCAGCAAATCGGTATATTATACCATTTTTTTTGAATTTCAACAAATTATATCACAAGACTTATCTATGTGAATAAACAAAATAACTAATAAGGGGGCGAAAATGAAATATACAGATGCAGAAATTCAGAAATATATCAAATCTGGTTTGATGGCATATAAAGAAAATCTAAAGTGTTTTTACAGAGATTATCCAAGAACATGGAAGGGTTTGCCGTTAAAAGAAAGAGTCGAAATTGCACGTTCGTTGGTGTTTATGAGTCGGGTCGCAAAAGATCCAAAACAATATTTTTCACCAAAATATACATATGCGCAATGGAGTGCGCGTGCCAAAGAATATGCAGAAAAACATAATTTATCAAAAGAAAATGCGTTTGCGGCTTATTATATTGTTGATGGACCAAAAGACATTGTGGAATCTGGGGCACAAAATGCGATAAATGAGCTATCTGTTCCTACTTTTTTCAAATATGCGAACTTTTTAGATATGATTCAAAAGTATGAATATGCCGATAATGATTGGGAAAAAGAAAGATGTGCAGAATCTATTATTACAGAATCAAAACGCGTTAACGAAATTGTTGAAATTAATCAAACCCCATGGTTGTTGCAACCAATCAAAAGAATGGAAATAATGTTTCGTTCTGGAAATAGCAAATAAAAAACGCCCGTTTGGGCGTTTTTTATTAATGTTTGCTTCCAATTTTTGTTCGCCCACCCATCCGCCTTCGCTAATGCTACGGCGAGATAGGGCGGAATGGCTTATTTGTGTGAACCTCCGATCTTAGTTCTACCACCCATATATGGTTGCAGTGCTTTTGGAATATTAACCGAACCGTCGGCATTTTGATGATTTTCAATAATTGGAACCAATGCACGTGGCAAAGCAATCGCAGTATTATTTAATGTAGCAACATATTTTACGTCACCTGTTGCATTTTCACGATAACGTGTATTTGTTCTGCGTGCTTGGAATTGGCCGATTGATGAACATGAACCCAATTCACGGTATGAATTTTCAGATGGGAACCATGCTTCTACGTCATTCATTTTTACTTTGTTGAATCCCATATCGCCTGTTGAATTTGCAATTACGCGGTATGGTAATTCGAACGCTTCCATAAATTCACAAAGGTTATTTAAAATATGTTCGTGCATTTCGTCGCTTTGTTCTGGTTTGCAAAATACATATTGTTCAACCTTGTTAAATTGATGAACACGAACGATTCCGCGTGTGTCACGACCTGCCGCGCCGGCTTCTTTCCTGAAACATGGTGAATAGCCCGCGTATTTCAAAGGCAAATCATTTTCGTTTAATATTTCGTCAGCATGCAATGAATTAATAATAATTTCTGCTGTACCGGCCAAACACCTGTCTGTGTCGGCTAACATAAATACATCGTTATTCATCACAGATAAATCAGAACCCATAAAATGTCCCGCGTTAAATATAGTTTGTGGTTTTGTGATTGATGGGCATTCAATATATTTGAATCCTTTGGAAATCAAATTTTGAATAACATAGGTTTGAACTGCCAATGCCAATTCAGCCAATTCGCCGCACAAGGCATAAACACGTGTGCCCCAGATACCGGCAATTTTTTCAGGCATCCACCAACCATTCATTTTCAACTCTTCCCATTGTGGACGTGGTGTAAAATCAAATTTGCGTGGTGTGCCAACGCGTTTTACTTCTACATTAGCGGATTCGTCCGCGCCAACAGGGGCAGATGCATCCGGGATTTGTGGAACACGATGCATTAAATCGTTAAGTGCTGCTTCTTTTTCAGCCAATTCAGCCATGTCAGCCGCGATTTCTTCGCCAATTTCTTTTGATTTTGCAATCAATGGTGCTTTGTCGGT
>CAMVAR010000088.1 GCA_947165555.1 uncultured Pseudomonadota bacterium
ATTTTCAAAATTTTCGTTGTCTGCGCATGGCGATATAGTAACCTCTGCTAATTCCATGGCAGTTTCCTTTAACTTGACTTTGCTGTTTTCTTGCAATTTGGCAACAGTTTTTTCAACGGGTTCAAACCCAATGGATGAAAATTTTAATTTTGAATCTGCACGTAGTCCGTTAATTGTATATTGCCCATCATCATTTGCGGCAACCCCATAAGTTTCATTGCCAACAACAACAATATTAACCTGTGGAATTGGTGAACCGTCATCATCAACCACTATGCCGGATATGGTGATTGTTTCACCCGTCGATGTGGGTGTCGCCGCGGGCGTATTGTTTTCTGTGGTCGGCCGGGAACCTTCAGGTTGGTTTTCCGTGCCAACATCTGCCATAGCGCCGGTGGTGCAAAGCAGAACGGGCAATAAAATCATAAGCCGAAAAATGCGCAAAATTCCCCCTTTCATAACAATAAAAATTATAAAAAATTCCACCGTGCGCTGTCAATAAAAAAAGTGGGGATGGTACCCCACTTACTAACGCTTACTATGCCAAATTTCCCACCGACATTGTAATACGCCGGATGCCAGAACTGATAGATTTTTCTTTGTTGATTTTTGCACGCATAATTTCGCCGGTGTTATACACATGCGTCCCACCGCACAGTTCGCACGACACATCGCCCGCGGTTATCACGCGAACCACATCGCCATACTTTTCGCCGAACAATGCCATCGCGCCACGTTGTTTTGCCATCTCTATCGGCATTTCTTCATGTGCGACATTCATTTTTGCGCCTATCCATTCGTTGACCATGTTTTCAACCGCGGCCTTTTCTTGGTCCGTCATTGCGCGCCCGAACAAGAAATCAAACCGCACAGAATCCGGTGCAACGCGCGAACCGCGTTGTTCTACATCGGTGTTCAAAACCCGGCGCAATGCCGCCTGTAAAAGGTGTGTCGCGGTGTGTGCCCGCGCCGTCGCCGCGCGATTTTGCATATCAACCATCGTGCGCACCGTGTCACCAACCGATATTTTTTTCACAACCGTTCCGCGGTGTAAAACTATGCCGCCGGCACGCGCGGCCTCGGTCACGGTGACGGCAACATCGTCACCAATTTTTATCGCGCCCATATCGCCAACCTGGCCGCCCTGGGTGCCATAGAAATTTGTTTTATCCAACGCGATTTCAACTTCGTCGCCGGCGTCGGCCGAATCTATAAATTCACCATCGCGCAGAATCGCCAAAACCGTTGCATCCATATTTTCATTGGGTGCATATTTCGCCACATCATCTGTTGCCGGTAAATCGGTCCGCGATTCCCAGAATATTTTCGTTCCACGCGTGTTTGCGCGACTGCGTTCCTTTTGCGCCGCCATTTCGCTTTCAAATCCCGGGACATCGACAGCTATATTTTTCTCGCGCAGAATCATTTGTGTCAAATCCAACGGAAATCCATATGTGTCAAACAATTTGAATGCCACCGCCCCAGGTAACACATTGCCGTGAATTTTTGGTAATTCATTGTCCAACAATTTCATACCGTTGTTCAACATATCCGCAAAAGAATTTTCTTCGTTGGTAATAATTTCCACAACATGCGCCGCGTTTGTTTTTAATTCTGGATATGCCACGCCCATTTGTTCCACCAATGCCGGATACAGGCGCGACAACAAGGCACCATTATGCCCAAGTATTTGGCCGTGGCGCATTGCACGTCGCAAAATACGACGAATTACATATCCGCGGTCACTGTTTGATGGAATGACGCCATCGGCAATTGCGAACCCAACCGAACGCAAATGGTCGGTAATAACCTTGAAACTGGTTTTATTTTCGGCCGTTTCGGCAACGCCCGTCACATCAGACACCGCGCGTTTAAGATTCACAAACAAATCGGTATCATAGTTATCAAATTTTCCCTGAAGCATTGCGGCCCAGCGTTCCAAACCCGCACCCGTATCAACGTTTTGTTTGGGTAATGGTGTCAGGTTTCCATTTGCATCGCGGTCATATTGCATAAACACATCATTCCATATTTCAACGAATCGCCCACCGTCTTCGTCCGGGGTGCCGGGTAATCCGCCCGGGACATTTTCGCCGAAATCATAGAAAATTTCACTGCATGGCCCACATGGACCGGTGTCGCCTGCCGACCACCAGTTATCTTTGCCCAGACGAATTGCATCTTTGCCGGCGATTTTACGCCAAATTTCGGCGGCTTCGTCATCCGATTCGTGCGCGGTTACGACCAATCGCGCCGGGTCAATTCCAATAACGCGCGTCAACAAATCCCACGACATTTCAATCGCACCTTCTTTGAAATAGTCCCCAAAAGACCAATTCCCCAACATTTCAAAGAATGTATGATGACGACCGTCAAAGCCAACATCTTCTAAATCATTATGCTTGCCACCCGCGCGAATACATTTTTGAACATCGGCCACGCGCGGTGCCGGCGGATTTTCCAAACCCAAAAATATATTCTTCCATGGAACCATGCCGGCGACCGTAAACAATAGCGTTGGGTCATTAGGTATCAATGATGCAGATGGTACAATTTTATGGCCGCGTGATTCAAAATAATCCAGAAATACTTTTCTGATTTCGTCATATGTCATGAAATATGCCCTATGGTTTAATTTTATCGTGATAATTATATAGCATTGTTATTGTTATGCAACCATATTTTGCGCAATTGCATAATCAAAAAATTCAGACCAACGTGCCATAACGCGCGCGCCCGGATATCCATGGATATCATCACCAAATCGTGTTGATACATAATTTATCTGGTTCATATATATGGCCGATGTTTCCGGATGTAATTGGCGCATAAACATGCCCAACCCATGCCAAAACACCACACCAGACCTTATACGATTGTGCGTTTGGCGCAACAGAATTCGCAACTGGGGGATAAACGGGGCCAGAAATGCAATATATTCAAATAAAACACCGCTGCGTACCAGTGTACCACAAATATCAATATGGGTTTCGACGCGCCCAACATCCGTGCCATTGCGCCACGCACGGCATATTTTAAATATATCACCAACGTGTTGTGACAAAACCACATGCCGTTGCAAAATGGCAAATACGCCCGGGTCTATGACCGGGACCGACACATCCAACAACACGTCATTTTCACCAAGGAATAAAATCCAATCTGATTTGATGCCTTTTAATTTGATGAATTCAATCGCATGTATGCGTGATTCAAATTCACCATTGCATTTATCCGCGTTGACAATATAAACGCGGCGGCGCCATCCAATATGACGCATACGTTTCCGGGTCAATGTAATATTGGAATTATAATTGCATACAACCAAATCAAAACCGTGGCCACACCGACGCAACACAGGCACAGACATGCGCAACGCATCAAAATTATAGACCGTAATAATTACCGTAACACGTGGCTTATGTTTAAACATAATGGAATTGTAAATAAAACTTACAAAAATTGCAATCGGTTAGTTTTTTATGATATAATGTATCAAACCCAAGGATGGAATACCGCCATGAAAAAACAAATGATAATAACCATTGTATTGATGACCATTGTAATAATGATGGCGTCATTCCAATTTTATATTGGTGGGCGGACGCCGATTCAATTGCCTGAGGCAATTCAGGGCAGTACGCTGTTTATATGTCCGGCGGCGGACGCATTGTTTGATGCGGTTGGTTCCGGATT
>CAMVAR010000089.1 GCA_947165555.1 uncultured Pseudomonadota bacterium
GCGCAGTTTTAAGCCACCGCGGCCCTATTTGACGGTTGAAGAAATTATGTTGCATTCCTGTAATGCGGGCAGCGCACAAATAGCCCTGGATTTGCCGTACGGGACCCAACAAGAGTTTCTGCACAGAATTCATATCGATGAACGTTTGTCGTTTGATTTTGGCAACACGGCAAAGCCATTGATGCCAGAAAAGTGGGGGCCGTTGGAACGGGCAACGGTATCTATCGGGCATGGTATTTCTGTTACACCAATGCATGTGTTGTTGGGGCTGAATGCGATGACAAATGGCGGTATATATATTTATCCAACTATTCGCAAAAAGGGTTTTGGCCCGGTTCAGGGAGAGCGGGTCTTGGCACCGGAAATATCAGAACGGTTGCGGAATATTATGTTGCGTATTACCGAAGAAACAACCGCGCGTCAAACCAGAATCCAAGGAATTCAGATTGGTGGTAAAACAGGGACCGCCGAAAAGCATGTTAACGGAAAGACGGATGCGTCAAAAAATATGACGGTGTTCGTTGGGGTGTTTCCGGTTAATGCGCCACAATATATTATTATGGTTGTATTGGATGAACCACAACGTACCGCCGCGTCCAGTATGCAACGTACCGCCGCATGGAATGCCGTGCCAACAACACGATTAATTTTGGATAGTATACTGCCGTTGCTATTTGAATAAATTTATATTATAATAGTATTAATAAAAAAAAGAGTATAGCGTTGAGAAAGGTCGTAGAAAAGTCCATGCAGGGCAGGGCGTGGTTGGTTAATGATGATATAAAAAGTGATTTGCCCCGGTCCGCAGAAGATTCTTTGTTACATAAAATTTTAATTGGGCGGGGAATTGCCCCGGCCGATATTGAAAAATATTTGAATCCATCGTTGCGTGAATATATGCCGGACCCGTTTGAGTTGGTCGATTGTGATGTGGCGGTGCGTGTCGTTGTGGATGCGATTTTGGCCGGTCAAAAGATTGCCGTATATGGCGACTATGATGTTGATGGAATAACCTCGACCGCAATTTTTGTAAAATATTTACGTATGATTGGTGTTGATGTTGTTTGGCATTTACCAACCCGCGAAGGCGAAGGTTATGGATTAAATGTGGACGCAATTCAAAGTTTATATAACGATGGCGCCCGTGTTCTGATTACGGTTGATTGTGGTATAAGTGGTATAGACGAAGTGGAATTCGCAAAAAAAATTGGTATGCGTGTCGTCGTTACCGACCATCATTCACCGGATACAGTTATTCCAAATGCCGATGCCGTGGTAAACCCAAAACGTGTTGATGATATATCTGGTTTGCAATACCTGGCCGGGGTTGGGGTTGCGTTTTTGGTGTTGGTTGCGATAAATCGCGAATTAAGGGCGCGTGGTACCCCAGAGATACAAGATAAAATTAGGCAATTTAATTTGTTAAATTTGTTGGATTGTGTCGCGTTGGGAACGATTTGTGATACTATGCCGTTGATTGGGTTGAATCGCGCGTTTGTTGCGACGGGTTTAAAGGTTTTAAATCTGCGTCAAAATTTAGGCTTGCGAACACTGATGGGGGTGGCCATGGTGGATAGGGTATCGGTCTTTGCGGCCGGATTTGTGTTGGGGCCACGATTAAATGCGGCGGGTCGATTGGATTCGGCCGTGCCGGCGTTGGAATTGTTGTTGACCGATAATCCGCTGATTGCGCATGATTTGGCCGTTAAATTGAATGATATGAATCAAGAACGTATAAATATTCAAAATTCTATTATGATTCAGGCAACCGATGTGGCCGAAAAATATTGTCATGATGGTCGATGCAGTTTGTTTGTGTGTGGTGATAATTGGCATGGTGGGGTTATGGGTATTATCGCCGGCCGGTTAAAGGATAAATTTAATTTGCCAACATGTGTGGCGACGCGTGTTGATGGGGTTATAAACGGGTCTGGGCGGTCCATCCCGGGGATTAATTTGGGGGCGATTATACATGATGCGTTGGCACAAGGCGTAATTAGCGAGGGTGGCGGTCATGCGGCGGCGGCGGGTTTTTCATTGCCTGTTGAAAATGAACGGATGTTTTGTGATTTCTTGGAAAATTCTGTGCGACAACAATTGAATGGAAATTTGCCGGTGTGTGATGTTATAGCTGATGTTGAAATGGATGCGGGGGGCGCGACGATGAAGTTGGTCAAAGATTTGGCAAAAATGGAACCATTTGGCCAGGCAAATCCAGAACCCATATTGATTTTGCATGGTGCAATATTGCAATACGCGGATATTCGTGGCAAGAATGGTGCGCATTTGCATGGTTTTTTTCGGACATCGGCGGGCACTAAATTGGAATTTGCCGGGTTTAACCTGGTTGGGACACCGGTTGGTGATTTTTTACTGGACGGGGCAAACATAAACACTAAAATAGTGGTGTTGGGCCGCTTAAAAGAAAATAATTACAAAGGACGTGTAACTGCCCAGTTGTTGATAGAAGATATTGCATTATGATGATAACTGATGAACAGATAAAAATCTTTGATGAAAAAATAAAGAGTGCGGATTCAATTGTGTTGTGCGCACATAAAAACCCAGATGGTGATGCGTTGTGTTCGGTGTTGGCGTTGGGCCGACTGATTGAATTAAATTATGGTAAAACGGTTGTTTGTACGTATGATGGTAACATTCCAAATAATTTGGGCGATGTGCCGTGTCGAAAACGGATTAAATATTTTGAACGAATTGAAGACGTACCGGAAATGCCGGTTGATGTGGCGATTGTTTTGGACTATGGAATTGCAAAAAACATAGGCGGGCCATTTAAATTTGTAGAGCGTGCCAAATTTGTTATTGAATTGGACCATCATATTAATGATGCAAAAATTGGTAATTTGTGTATTGATGATGTAGGGGCCGCCGCCACCGCAGAAATTGTATACTCGTTAATGATGCGTGCCGGTTGGACGTGGGACAGTGCGATTGCAACACTAATTATGACCGGAATAGTTACAGATACCGGGTGTTTTAAGTATGTCAAACGTGGTGATGTTATGCGTATTGCCGCTGATTTGGTTGACGGGGGAATTGATATTCAACGGATTATGAATGATTTGGCGAATAAACCACGTAAAACGGTTGTTACCGAATCTGCGTCTGTGGCGGCGGCCGAATTTTATTTCCACAACAGGTTGGCATTGGCGGTTATAGATTCGCGTCAATATAAAAATCTTGATGGGCGTGGTGAAACGGTTTTAAACCTGTTGGGACAAATTCATGGTGTGGAATATATCGCATTGTTAAAAGAACAAAAAGAAAATCAGGTTGGGATTTCTTTGCGGGGCCGGTTTCGACGTGTGGATATAATTGCGACGCAATTAGGGGGTGGTGGGCATCAATTTGCCGCCGGTGCCGTTGTGCACGATAGTTTGGGAAATGTCAAAGAACGTTTATTATCGTTATTTAAGGAGGAGATAAAATGAAACGCTGGTTGATTGCTGTGTTTTCTGTGTTTGTGGTGTCGGTCGCCGATGCCGCGGTTGATGTGGAATTGGTTGGGCGCGCGGAAAAGTATCTTAATTCTGTTACCGGTTTGGTTGGTGATTTTGTTCAAACGAACAATGGGCGCGTTGATTCTGGGACGTTTTCAATGTTG
>CAMVAR010000090.1 GCA_947165555.1 uncultured Pseudomonadota bacterium
CTTTGCAACCTAATTCAGAAATTATGCATATCGCAGTAGCAGGAAACATAGGGTTCGTTGGGCAGTCTGTTGGATGAATATGCAAAAAATCCGTTTGTTATGGAAAAATTACGACGCGCCATAAAACTGGACGCCGACATTCGACGGAAAGTAACAAATTATATGTCCCGGGCCGACAATTTATTATCACACATGAATGAAACCGACCCAAATGGCATTTTGGCAAACACGTTCTTAAACGGATTATTGGGCCAATCGTTAACATTCTTTACCCAGGCCTATCAATTGGCCACCACCGAAGACGGTACAAAATGACACGACCGGACGAATCAGTTATTATTGAAATATCGCGCCGTCGCAACGAACCCGAATGGTTAACCGCATGGCGTATTGATGCGTTGCGCGCCTGGACAAAAATGTCTGAACCGCATTGGGCCGAAATTGATTACCCGCCAATCGATTATGGAACCCTGAATTACTATAATCAACAATTGCCAATTGATGCCAGCGAATTAAAATCAACATACGAAAAAATGGGATTACCCGAATCAGAACAACGCGCACTACTTGGTATGGCAACCGACACCGTAATCGATAGCACGTCCGTGCACACATCATATACGGCAGAATTGGCATCACGCGGAATCATATTTTTACCATTTTCTGATGCAGTACAACAATACCCAGAATTGGTCAAAAAATATCTTGGGACGGTGGTACCACCAACCGACAATTTTTTTGCCGCATTAAATTCGGCGGTATTTTCGGATGGAACATTTGTCTATATCCCACCAAACACCGAATGCCCCATAGATTTGGCCAGTTATTTTAGAATTGAAACCGCAAAAATCGGACAATTCGAACGCACACTAATCATCGCCGACACCGGTTCCAAATTAAGTTATATGGAAGGGTGCAGTGCCCCCCGTCGCCCCAACCATCAATTACACAGCGGCGTGGTTGAAATTATCGTAAATCCAAACGCCCACGTAAAGTATGCAACGGTTCAAAATTGGTATTCTGGTACCGCGACCCCGGGTAAATATAACGACACCGGAATTTTAAACTTTGTAACCAAACGTGGTAAATGTTATGAAAATGCGCGCTTGGATTGGACCCAAATGGAAATCGGTTCGGCAATGACATGGAAATATCCATCTACGATTTTATATGGTGACGGTGCGGCCAGTGATTTTTATTCTTTGACCATTACACGCGACGGCCAACAATGCGATAGTGGCACCAAAATGATACACATTGGCAACAATACAACATCAAATATATTATCATACGGGGTTGCAATGGATTGGTCGCGTCAAACATTCCGCAGTCTGGTCAGGTTTTCTGGCATCGGCGGCAAAAACGCATCAAAATGCGACACCCGCATTATCGGCAATACGGCGATTTCCAACGCATTGCCCGAAATAATGTATGAAAACACATCAAACACCCAAACGCACGAGGCCGCCACCGGTGCCATTGATGCCGCCCAATTATTGTATTTAAACCAATGCGGTCTGGACACCGACACGGCAACGGCGCTTATTATCGGTGCGACCGCAACACCGATACTGTCGCGATTACCAATGGAATTTTTGGTTGAATCGAAACAATTAATTCAAATGGCACTATCATCAAACAAAGGATAAAAGATGATACTTGAAATAAAAAATTTAAATGTATCTTTGGACGACAAACCATTATTGACCGACATTAATATAAGTGTTATGGACGGTGCACGCCACCTTATATCCGGGCATAACGGTTCGGGTAAATCAACATTGGTTGGTGCAATTACCGGCGCCCCCGAATACACAATAACATCTGGTAATATAATTTTTGACGGCCGTGATATTACACATGAAAATGCAACAACGCGCGCACTATCCGGCATATTCGTTGGCACACAAAATGTCCCCGAAATTCCGGGATTAACAATACTTAGTCTGTTAAAACATTCCGCCGCGGCCCATCATCATTTTCAAACCGGGCGTGATTTATCAATGGGTGAATTTTTGGAAAAAACCGAATCCATTCGCGAACAATTAAACATCCCTCGCGAATGGCTGAACCGTTCGGTTAATGTTGGCTTTTCGGGGGGCGAACGCAAACGCATAATGTTGATGCGCCTGGTATTAACAAACCCAAGGCTGGCAATTTTAGACGAACCGGATTCCGGGGCCGATGCCGATGTACAAATGCAGATTGCAAACACAATCAAATCCATGCCCAATACAACATTTTTATTTATTAGTCATCAAAAGAATTTTACCGATGCGATATCGCCAACACATATAACCACTTTATCAAACGGCCACATTGTGATATAATAACCAAAGAACGAAATTACCGGGGGACATACCATGAATGGACTTATTTTATTTGCCGGCTTTGTATTTATACTCTGGCTGGGCAGTTCGATATTTATACCACTATTGGTGGCAACATTTTTATGGTATTTGATAAATGCGACATCAACCTATTATCGCAAGATTTTTCCAACCGGTAACAAATTGGCCCGCACATACAACATATTATCCACATTATTGTCTATTGCGACATTTATTGGATTAATATACCTGTTTATTACGCGGGTGCGCCCAATGTTTTCTGAATTATTGGTTGCATTGCCGGAAATTCAATCTGGGCTTGACTGGTTGTGGCATTATATATCTGAACAAATTGGTATAAACATTGCCGGCAACGCGTTACCCAGCATTGATTCAATCGTATCCAGTGTTGGCGCATCAATGGCAAAAATCGCAACATCAATGGGCATGGTCATCGTGTACATGATATTTATGTTTGTCGAACAAAGCACATTTCACCAAAAATTCGCAAGCCTGATTCCAAACAAATCCCAACATAAAAAGATAAGATTTATTTTAAACAGTGTGGACGTGAATATGAAAAAATACCTGTTTATGAAAACATTAATATCTGGTATAACCGGGCTTATTTCTTATGCGTGGATGGCCATATTGGGTCTGGAATTTGCGGGAATATGGGCATTTGCCATATTTGTACTTAGTTACATTCCAACAATCGGCGCAATTGTTGGTTGCGCGATGCCGATATTGTTCGCGGCTATTTCCGGGGCAACATTTAATCAGATTGTTTTAATCTCTTTGGGGCTGATTGGATTACAAATTATATTTGGCAATATCATAGAACCGAAATTAACCGGTAAAACATTAAACCTGTCCACATTGGCGATATTGATAAACCTGGTATTTTGGGGGTTGATATGGGGTGTCGCCGGCATGTTTTTCAGTGTCCCATTATTGGTGGCAACATTCATTGTCACGGCCCAGTTTGATTCCACACGTTGGATTGCGATATTACTGTCCGCCGACGGTAAAATACCAGACAAAAATGAAGATTAATTATATCCGATTAATCCAATGTATTTATCGAACGAAACAACCCACGCCGAAGTGCCACCGACGACGCAACGTTGGGCGCACAGTACGAAGCGCACTTCGTCGCGCAGTTGCTGGTGCCGCTGAAGATCATGCCACTGTACACCCAAGGCGACAGGGCCGGACGCAACATTTTACAATAGCAATAGACACCCGTGCTGTACAC
>CAMVAR010000091.1 GCA_947165555.1 uncultured Pseudomonadota bacterium
CGTTGCGATGCCAACATACCCAACTCGTATCTGCTGTCCACAAATGGTAATGTATCAGAATTTGTTGTGCGCGCCATTTTAAAATCCTTTGTTGAAATATATTTTCGTCTCGTTATAATGCCCCATGGATGGTAAAAATGCAAGCAGAAAATGAAAAAAACACTATAAAAACGTTGTCTTTTGGTTGCCGACTTAATGCGTTAGAGGCAGAAAAGATAAAAAAAATGTTGCAATCCCGCGGAATTTATGGGGTTGTTGCCAACACGTGTTCCGTCACCGCCGAAGCCGAACGTCAATGTGGTCAAACAATACGGAAAATATCCCGCGAGAATCCGGGGGTGCATATTTTTGTAACCGGCTGTGGCGCGACACGCAATCCGGAATTATTTACAAAAATCCCAAATGCGCACGTTATTTTAAACCGTGACAAGATGAATATTGATGCGTATATTAATGCGATTGGTGACGTGTGTTGTGGCAATTCGTGCCCGGACATATCAATAATACATGGCGCGGACACCAAATTATCAAAACAATTTGTCCAGATTCAAAACGGCTGTAACCACGATTGTACATATTGCATAACGCGTCTGTTGCGGGGGCCGTCTGTATCATTTCCTTATGCTGATATATTATCAGATGTCAATCGTGCCATTCAAAATGGTTTTGGCGAAATTGTATTGACCGGGGTTGATGCGGCATCGTACGTTGAAAAGCATGACGGACATATAATGCTATTATCTGATTTATGTGGCGCATTATTGAATGATGCGCCAGGCTTACGACGTTTACGCCTATCGTCGGTGGACCCGGCGGTACCGGCGATTCGTAAAATTATTGAAATGATGGGCCAAAACAATCGCATTATGCCGCATTTGCATTTGTCTATGCAGTCAGGTTCTGATGCAATATTGGGGGCGATGCGGCGGCGTCATACGGCGGATACTGTACGCGAACTGGTGCATTTGGCCGGCCATACCGTCAGTTTTAGTTGGGATATAATCTGTGGTTTCCCGGGCGAAACCGACGAATTATTTGATGAAACGTTGGATTTGGTTCGCGAATTGGCCCCCATTCGGATTCATGCGTTTCCGTATTCGCCGCGCCCGGGGACGGTTGCGGCCACCATGCCCAACATGGTTAATCGGTCGATATCCAAACGTCGCGTTGGCATAATTACAAATTTGGCACAGAAAAATATGCATAGGTTTATGACAACCCAAATCGGAAGCGTTCAATCCGTGCTGATTGAATCAGATAACATTGGGCGCACCCCACATGACATACCGGTACATATCGTTGGGGCACAAATTTCCGAACGTACAATATGCGATATTCAAATCACGGGTATTGATGGCGATATGTTCATCGGCGTTGTTAAATAATGATTAGCATCGGATTTAATCCGCAGAATTTATCGCCCTAATCAAATCTACCCGTTTTGACCAGTAGCCTGCAACAAAGTACCCACACAAATCCCCGCACCTAGAGCATTTTTAAAACAAAAATTTAGTTTTTTAAAAAAACTGGTTGATTTTAAACCTTGGTTTAAATTGTACCACCAATATGTAAATAAAACCCGGCATTTGCCGGGCTTTCATCGATTAGACGAATTTATTTGTTCTTTGATGCACCTGAATCTGATGTATCGTCGGGTGTATTTTTTACACTGGCAACACGCGACGCCATTTTAGACATGGCGATAACCATCTCCATACCACGCTGTAATTGATAATCGACCGCATCTTTTTCCGCGTCGGTCAATTCTGGGGCCGTGGCGTCGTCTGATTTTGTGCGGGCGTTACCACGTTTATCGATGGTTTCGTTTTTTAATGAATTGCGGAAAGATGCCTCAGAAAAAGTGCTTTCGCGTTTTTCCAACACCTCTACCTTGCTCTGCAATACTTCTACATCCGGGGTAATTCCGGTATTCTGAATTGAACGACCACTGGGGGTGTAATAGCGCGCAATTGTAATATGAATTGCGGTACCATCGCCCAGGGGCTTTTGCTGTTGCACACTGCCCTTACCAAAACTTTGCGAGCCCATCACCAAACCACGACCGTTATCTTGAATCGCGCCTGCAACAATTTCGGAGGCCGATGCGGACCCATGATTTATCAATACCACCAACGGCTTACCGTTCGTCATATCACCGGGCTTTGCAAAACTGCGGTCTATGTCTGTTTTATTTTTGCCACGGGTTGATACAATTTCGCCCCCATCCAGAAATGCATCTGATACATCAATCGCCGCCGATAGATATCCACCCGGATTATTACGCACATCCAAAACATAGCCGACAACATTCTTTTTTTCCAATTTTTCAATCGCGTCACGCAAATCACGTGCCGTGGTTGCACCAAAATCAGAAATACGAACATATCCGACGCGTGGGGCGTCCGCATCAGATTGCGCCAATGTTTTATCTTCGAATTTTACCGATTTCACCTTAATCACTGCGCGTTTTAATGTAATTGTTTTTGGTTCGTTATCACCGGAAATAACGGTCAATTTAACCTTGGTTCCGGGGCGTCCCTTCATTTTTTTTACCGCCTGGTTCAAAGTCAGGTCAAATACCGCCACATCATCAATATGTGTTATGTAATCGCCCGCCTTAATCCCGGCCTTTTGTGCGGGTGTATCGTCAATTGGCGAAATAACGCGTACCGCCCCACGGTCAGATGTAATTTGAATGCCCAACCCGCCAAATTCACCGTGGGATTTATCATTAAAATCTTTGAAATCATCACGCGATAAGTATGAAGAATGTGGGTCCAATGCCGCCAACATGCCGGTCATTGCCCCTTCTAGCATCTTTTTTTCGTCCGCTTCTTCGACAAAATTTTCACGCGACACCTCGAATACAAGGGCCAATTTTTTCAATTCATCATAAATTTCTGCATCGGTCAGGTGCGTAACCGGTTCATCATGCTTATCTGCCGCAGCGGCAATCATTGGTGTGCATAGTGCCAACATACATATTATTTTTTTTAACATTGCATTATTTCCTTCGCGTATCTGTTATATTTCGTCGCCAGTTTATAATAAAAAACACGCGTTCGCAACACCATTTTTATGATTTTAAAAATTTATCACCGGAATTAGTCCACGGCATTCAACGAACCAAACAATTGTTCACGAAATGGTATTGATGTTTTAATTATATTTGCACAAGCGTTCGCGCAACCGCCACCCGTACAACGGTCCGTTGCAGGGCCCATATACGAACCACTATATATCCATTGTGATGCAGATGGTCGCAACATTCGACAATAACAGCCATTTCCAATATCGTTCTGCCCCATATTTTGATTATTTGCGATACAGCCCTCGGTTCGGCAATCATCATTATGACACGAACTGACGCCAGTTAGTGTGCCATAATTAAATTTGACAGACCATGTTCTTAATGTGCTAGAAGAACTTGTGCCGTTAATATCCGGATTCAGTGCAACGACCATGGCGTCGTTACGCACGCACAGGTCCGCCGCAATTGCACCCGTTGTAACAATCAACCCGAATAACCCAAAACATAATTTTTGCATTTTCCTTTCTCTCTTTTTTTCCGCCGGCCCCGTTGCA
>CAMVAR010000092.1 GCA_947165555.1 uncultured Pseudomonadota bacterium
AATTTTCTTTAGTTTATTAAGTCCGTTCCACAATGTTATATTATCCGCCAATTTTTGATATTTTTCATCCAATTCTTTGTCTATTTCCAGTGGATTAAATGCCGCGCCAACCAATTGATTTGAATATTTGTTCGCGCCAGCAATCAACGCCCCTTCGTTCAGTCCCAGGGTGACCAGCGTTGTGTTTATTTGTTTTAAATCTTCGCGCAGTTCGGTTATATTTTTGTCCGCCATTTTCGATACCGCGTCCACAATTTTGTTGTCGGTTTCAACAATCTTCGCGATGGTTTCCAATAATTCAATATCACGTTTTTTTAATTCTATATTTTCGGCGCGGGTTAATTCGTATTCAATCGCCAAATCAGATATTTTTGTGTATTCGGGTGTGTAATCTTCGTCGGTGAACATTTCTGTTATACGTACGCGTAAAAAATCCAATTCTCCCCATGTTTTAAGGCGGTCGTTAATCAATTCTTCTTTTTGTTGTGTGGTTAGTTCTGTATCTTTTAATAATTTGTCATCAATTACATTAATTGATTTAGTTAACTCGTTGTATTTACCAAGATAATTTTGTAAATCAATCATGTGGCGTGTGTATCTTTCGCGCATGTTTTCCAATTGGACGGTGCGGCTTTGCAGCATTGGTCGGTGATATACAAAAACGTATGTTGACCAAGATGCCCAAATAAACAGGCCAATTTTGGCACAGAATTTGGTAAAACGCCAAAAACTGGTCTGATTAAATGTATAAACGTTGCCACGTGGTGTGTCCATAACCGTGAATTCGCGTGGTGGAAAAATTCGGACAATTATCCGCCACAATACACGAAAAGGCGCGGTTATAAACGCCCATAATGATGTAAAATATCGTGTTATAAAATTTATCATAACGTCATTAGCATAGTAAAAGATTATAGATTAGTCAAGCAACCGTCATTAGCCCCGGAAATTACAGGGATTTTTGTGTTAGTTGGGTGTTTATGATTTCATTCACAGGCATGCCGTTGCGCAAAATGCCATCGTGGTTCATGGGCAGACCGGTAAACATGCGACATTGTGGCGAACGCCCCGCCCGCCCGGATATTAGCACGCGTTCGGCAAATTTTTTCGTACTAAAGAATGGCAGAATGCGAAAGTCGCCACAATGGCGTGACATTTCACCGATTACACGTGCCGCCTCGGTCGCGTCAACAATGGTTGCAAATGTGCCACCGGGTTTTACCCGGGCAATACAGCGGCGGGTCCATTTTACCAAATCTGTATTATGATGCGCATTGTGGTGTGCCGGCGTGCCTTTGAAATATGGGGGGTTGGTTATAACCAAATCGTATGTAATTGGTGGACGCCATTCCATGATGTCGGCATTTATAAATTCGGCGTTACGTTTGTTCAGATTAAAATTTTTCATCGCCGCGGTCAGCATTTCAGGTGAAATATCCAATGCGGTAACCGAAATATCCGGCATGCGCGCCATCAAACATAACGCCACCGCGCCGGTTCCGGTTCCCACGTCCAATACCGTTTTTGGTGCGCCGTCAATAAATGCCGCCAACCAAACCGCATCAGATGTTGGGTTGTATATATCGCGCAGAATTTTAACACGGCCACCCATAATGGTAAAAAAATCTTGTGTTTCCATCATAGTTGTATAATAATAGAACGAAAAAATAAAAAAGGCAATAGATATGTTTGGCGAAGATATTATTGTGGCCAGTGCGACCAGTGCATTTAATAATGCGGCATTGGTGGCACCGGCGTTTTTGTGGAATGCGGTTTTATGTGTGCCTTTGTTTGTAATTATATATGTTTTGGCCCGTTCGTTTGCGAACAAGATTGATTTTGTGCGCTATTTGAATGGACGGCGTGTTGCGTTTTGGACGGTCGTGTTGTCGGCGGCATGGGTTGTTTTAATGGGTGGAAATTATTCGGTTTTGCGTGATGGGGTGTCGTTGGTGCCGTGGTTAACGGCGGCAATTTTATTCGTTGCGTTCATATTCATCGGAATTAATACACGTGATGTATCATTGCCGGTGTGGTATGGCGCAAATAAGGCCGGTATATGGCGTCGTTGGGGAACGAATATTTTGTGTGCGTTACTGATTTTGGTGCCGGTGGGGTTAAGCGATACGCTGAACTGGTGGGGGCCGATTTTACAGGTTGGTGCCGTAATTGCCGGGATTTGCGTTGGGCGTTATACCGGGCGTCAAATGCGCGATGTGCCATGCGCGTTGGGAATTATGTTTATGATTACGATTGCCATATTGATGCAGCCTGAATTGTTCAGGTTTGGCCAGTTGGGGAATTTAACCCCGGCGCATTTATTATGGGCGTTGGGTGTTGGAATTGCGGTGGCGGGTGCAGGTGCGTTGGAATTGGTGCGGCCACGTGGAAAAATTCATCACAGTGCGTTTATCAAGATTAAATGGTTAATGCGCGTGATTGTTGTTTTGTGCGCGATTCTGTTTTTATTGACCGAGGCGGTGCCTGTGTTCGTTGCGACGGTTGCTATGGCATTTTTAATGTTTGCGATGTCCGTGTGGCATGCCATTGATGTTGACAATGGTCTGCAGACAAAGATATTTGGTTGTACATTGGTGATGTTCGGTGTGATGGTTGGAATGCCGGCGGTTACGGCATTGGGGCTGGCCTTGGTTGGGGTGTCGGTCGCCGATGGCGTAAATGGTTGGGGACGTTTTTTGTTATAATTTGTTATATTAATTGAATATCTTTGTTTGAATAAATAATATAGTATACCTGATGTGATAATGTAATTTAGGGTATATATAAATGACGACAAGTATTCATCCAACCGCGATTATTCATGATGGTGCCGTTTTGGGCGCAGATTGTAAAATTGGCCCGTTTTGTATTGTGGGGGCAAATGTTGTTTTGGGGGAACGTGTAGAATTGGTGTCAAATGTGATTATTGATGGAAAAACATCAATTGGTGATGATTCTATTGTGTACCCTTTTGCCGTGTTGGGCGTGATGAGCCAGGATTTAAAATGGCAAGATGAATCAACAATGACCGGATTACGTATTGGAAAACGTTGTCGTATTCGTGAATATGTAACAATTCATTCGGGAACACCGGCATCAGACGGGACCGTTATTGGTGACGATTGTCAAATTATGGTGAATGCACACGTGGGGCACGATTGCAAGATTGGGAACAGTGTTGTTATGTCAAACCTGGTCCAGGTTGCCGGCCATGTAGAGGTTGAAGATTTTGCAATTTTGTCGGGCGATGTTATGGTTTTGCAATTTGCACGCATTGGTCGTAATGCGTTTATTGGCGGAATGTCGGGGGTGTCAAACGATATTCTGCCGTATGCAATATATGATGGGCCGCGTGCCACGTATCGTACGATAAATCGTGTTGGGTTGATGCGCCATGGTTTTACAAACGAAGATATGCACGCGATTCATTCGGTGTATAATGCGGTGTTTCGGGAAACCGATGGTACCGTTGCGGACCGGATTGCCCGTGTACGTCGTGATGTAAAGCATAACAAATATGCCATGGATGCAATTGATTTTATTGAAAATCGTTCAAA
>CAMVAR010000093.1 GCA_947165555.1 uncultured Pseudomonadota bacterium
AACGCGATTCAGAAACCATCAAAATCAAAATGCAACACAACATTTACGACCTGTATGAATGCAAAATGTGGCACGGCATTTGATGGGTGCAACGACGATTCTGATTTTGACCGATTTGTTGCCGAATGCGCATCCGACGCATCCGGGTGTGATGATTATATTGCCGAATTTCGCACAGCGTTCGCCGCAGACCGGCAAAACACATTTGCGCGACGCGAATCGCTGGTACAAACATTGGTTGACGAATATAAAAGCCGCCGCGAATCACGCATAAAAAACACAACAACCGCATGCAACAATGGCACGGCATCAAAATCATGCATTGACCGTGTCTGTGCCAATAACATGCCCGGTAAATGCGAAGAATCGATTGAAAAATCAATGGCGACCCAGTTATGCAAATTCTATGACACGGCATGCACGGTGTTAAAATAGGAACAATATGTTAAACGCAAGAATAAATTTTTATAAATACTTATTTGTCGCGATCATTGATGCCGCGGTGGTAAATCGCCCAACCGCATCCAACACGGCCGCCGCCGCCCGGGCCCAGAATCGTACCGGCGCACGCGTTCCCACCATATCTATGCCCCAACCCACAACCGTATCCGAACCGGCACCCGAACCGGTGGTCGAACAGACACCGGTGGAAACAATACCCGAACCAACACCCGAACCGGTAATTGTTGTGGACAACAAAACATCATTATTCGAAGATGTATTGGCGGACATTGGTGCAACCGCAACCAACACATCGGATTCAGACCGCGCCGAAACAATTCGACGTCAACGCGCATTATTGGACGCCACATCAAACACGGACACAACAACACCGTCCGGCATAACAACAGCGAACACATGCGATGCCGGTCTGCGTAAATGTATGTCGGAAAAATGCGGAACAGATTTTTCAAAATGCGCAAACGATTCGACAACCGTATGGGGCGAAAAAATGGACTCTTGCCGCCGTACCACAAAATGCACCGGACATGAATACAGCCTGTTGGCACCGGAAATTTTGGCGGACCGCGATGCAAATGTACAATTGGCACACTATAATTCGGTAATTAATTGTGGCAATCGATACAATGATTGCATATTTACCGAATGCGGCACAACATTAAATAAGTGCCTGGCCAAACGCGACGGCGACAACGCGGTATCAAAATGTGCATCAATTGCGCGCGATTGCCGTTCCGCGGACAGTGGCCTGGCCGGACGCGTATCAACGGTATTTGGCGATTTACGCAAAATTGCAACATCCACGGTCCAGCGCGACGAAAAACGCCTTTATGAATTACGTGATTTGATGCGTTCGGCATGCAACCGCATGGGGGCAATGTTTGATGAACGCACATTGGATTGTGTATATACGGTAAACTTCCTTGCCGGGGATGACGGTACAATAATGGCATCGAAAAAATTATATGCCGGGGACAGTTTCCAATGCAACGCCAATTGGTTTGGCATTGACATTACCACATTCAAAGAAAACGCATATCGCCGGACCCGGGCCCAAACATCTGCATCGGCGGCGGCGTTGGGTGCGGGCGTTGGCACGGCGGCGGGTATGCGATCATCTGGCGCAATCGACCGGGCAATCGCATCACACAAGGCAGAAAAGGCGGTGAAAGAGGCCGAAGATTGTTCCGCAACACTGCGCAGCACCACACATGTGAAATCTGCAAAATACGATGCAAATGGTAATTGTATTTTGGAATGCAAAGACAAGTATAAAAAAACAGATGATAATTTAGAATGCGTGCCAACAAATGAAACTGTATATAACACCGCACGCCAACAAGATCGCAAGGATCAAGCTCTGGCCGGTGCCATAGACATCACAAAAACCGGTACAAAAGTATTTGGAGATACCGCGAATGTCGCCGTCACCGCCGTTGCAGGCATGTTTGGCGGTACGGACGCTGGCACTGCTGCGGCAAATGCAACCGGCCAGGTAGCAAATGGGAAATATAATACCAAAATAAGCGGTGGGCTTAATCAAAATGATCCACTTCCAGGATTATATCAATGGCAACAGGGTGTTGGACAAACACCAGACTATGATGCTGCCGGGGGGGGTAGCTAACAATCCGGAATAAACGGAGCAAGCCTCAAATGGCATTAGCATGATTAATCAACACATAGCTGAACTCACCACATATTTATAATAAAAACTATTAACACTAACATTTGACAAACGGAAATAAAATCCTATAATCCGTCCCCGGTGTAACAAAAAATAACGGGGATTTTATGCATTTCTATCCGCACTTTGCACGCGAAGATTACAACAAAACGGGAACATACGTTCCGGCATGGCGCAAATACCAACGCATACATCGGGACATCGCATTAAAGGATTCGGATTATAACAATTTTGGGCAATATTCACCCGCATACGTTACAACAAACGAAGATTGGCGTTTTGCCATGCACGAATTAAAACCTGCGAACAAATCCATCCTGACCGTCGCGGCCAGTGGCGACCAACCAATCGCATTCGCTATTTCCGGCGCGCGCGATATAGATACATTTGACACCACATATTTTGCCAAGGTTATTATGGACATAAAAACATCGGCAATTCAAACGATGAATCACAAACAATATGGCGATTTTGTGCGCAAATTATTTAAAAACAAATCCATACGCGAATTACCAGAATACGAAAAAATTGCCACGGTTTGTCCAAAATCCACCATTATTGCCGCCAACCAAATGCAGGGATGTTATATCTTTAACCAGGGTACCGGTGTATATAATGAATACATGCCAACCCCCACCGAATACAAAATCGCCCAGCAAACAATTCATGCCCCCATAAACTTTATATGGTCTGATTTACATGATTTAAATACACATCTGGATAAACGGTATGATATTATATATCTGTCTAATATATTTGATTATGTATATTCATCAAAAAAAATCGCCGGCACAATCGATAAATTAAAACCATTTCTAAATATCGGTGGACAAATCATGCTGTACACATCATGCGTCATGGAGAATATATCGGAAATTGTATTTGACGCCGCCAAAAATCAAGATTGGTGCGACGTTAGCCCACACACAACAAAAAACGTAATTATGATTGTTGCAACACGCACACGATAACAATTATTGATTCAATAATTTTATCAAATCATCCATATCCGTAACAACGGTAACACCCGCCGATTGCCACGCGGCAACCCGTGAATCAAAATCCATAATATTTTGTTCCGCCACAAATAATACCGGCACACACCCATTTGCGGCATGCAAATCAGTCAATTTTACGATTGGCGACGGACGCACACGTCCGGCCGCGAACCAGTCAATATCATCTGCGACCCAGAAATCATCATCGTCATGCACGGCCACCGCATATTTGCCAACCAAAATCAAATCATCAGAAACCGACGCATCCAAACCATTTCCCCGCAATATCTCTACCACACCATCGGTACCACCCCAAACCCCAACCGTGGCATCTGTATCATCATCAGCATCATCAACGCCATCTTCATCC
>CAMVAR010000094.1 GCA_947165555.1 uncultured Pseudomonadota bacterium
CGGGTGGGGTAATTTACATTTCAAAAGTCCGACAAATCGCGCCCCGCGCCAGGCGAACGACGGACTGCCGGGTGAAGAAAGAACGGTCGTGTTGCGCCTTAAACTGATTGCAGACATCGGGCTTGTGGGATTCCCAAATGCGGGTAAATCGACATTGTTGTCGGCGGTAACATCTGCGCGGCCAAAAATTGCGAATTATCCATTTACAACATTGAATCCGCAATTGGGGGTTATGTACGCGCATAATCGTGAATTTGTAATGGTTGATTTGCCGGGTTTAATCGAAGGCGCACATACCGGTGTCGGCCTTGGGGACCGGTTTTTGGGACACGCCGAACGGACGAAAATGATTTTACATGTGATTGACGGAACCGAACCTGATTGGGCGGCGCGTTATGCGGCAATCCGTTATGAAATGGATTCATACGGTGGTGGTTTGTTGGACAAACCGGAAATAGTTGTCATTAACAAAATCGATGCAATTAGTGATGAAGATTTGGTGGATAAAATGGCCGCGTTCAAAAAATCTTTTGGGCGGAAAAAGAAACCACAAATTTTGACAATCAGTGCGGCGGGGCGCACGGGGGTAGAGAGTTTAATTGGCACAATAGAAAAACTATTCCTGGAGATGGGGCATGACAACAACCAATAAACCATTACTTGATGAATTGAAACAATTAAACCTAACATTGGACGATTTCAAAACATTGGAACAATTGGACATAACGCTTGACGATATAAGGCGGTTGCATAAAACGGTTTTGTGGACCGCGATTCAGAAAAAATTACGCGAAAATCAACAACAAAGAAATGTTCGGTATTTATTGGGGGTGTTGGACCGATTGGGGAACGAAAAAATGCGCCCATCGCCAAATGATGTGGTAACGAATCCATTGGCCGAATATTATAACCCCAAGAAAACCGCCAAAGAAAATGCCGCGGCAAAACGAATAGAATATAACAAGGCGCTGGATGCCGGCGCGGTTGCCTATACCGGGTTTCAGGAATGCGCACCATTGGAAAATTTTGAATTTAATGATGTTGAATATATTGCAGGCCTGTGGCGGGTGCAAAATAAATTTCCCTATAAAATAACAAATGTTCGTGACCGCAGGTTTGTTTTGGTTGAAAAATTACCACGTGCCGAAAAAAATAAATTTGAATATTATCGGGCGGCGTTGGCGACATGGTGTGGAACGGGTTGTTTGGCGAATGTGTTGCGTCCAGATTGGATTGTGGCGAAATATGAAACGCCACGCGGAACATTTATGTCGTATGGCCAAACGATAGAGCAGGCACGCGCCTTTTTGGCAATCAGTATTTACGACGCATATCAAGATTTAATTCACGCCGCCGCGTTTGGAAAAAACAATCAAAAATAATTCTTTTGCATTTTATGTACACACCTGTTATCATTCAAACACTTTAACCCAAGGAGAAAATATCATGGCAATATCATTAAAGGGTACACGTACCGAAAAAAATCTGTTAACTGCCTTTGCCGGCGAATCCCAGGCGCGTAATCGTTATTCTTTCTTTGCGTCCCGCGCCAAGGACGAAGGGTATCAGGCAATTGCTAAAATCTTTCTTGAAACTGCAGAACAAGAACGTGAACACGCATCCCGCCTGTTTAAATTCTTGGAAGGCGGCAGTTTGGAAATAACCGCATCTTTCCCGGCGGGCAAAATTGGCACAACATTGGAAAACTTACAGGCGGCGGCATATGGCGAACACGAAGAAAATACCGATATGTATCCGCGTTTTGCGCAAATTGCGGCCGAAGAAGGTTTTGATTCCATTGCCGAAATATTAAAGAATATCGGCCTTGCCGAACGTTATCATGAATCGCGCTTTCGTGCGCTGGCCGATGCGATTGAAAACGGTACATTGTTCAAACAAGATAAAATCGTCATGTGGCGTTGCACAAATTGCGGCATGTGGCACATTGGGACCGAGGCACCGACCGTTTGCCCGGCCTGCCTGCACGCCCAGGGTTATTTTATCAGCGAAGGCACAATTTCCCGTTGCGACACGAACGCAGGTTTTTGTGAATACGCAAAGATTGATGATTAATAATCAATACATATAAAATAAAACGGCGCATTCCTGCGCCGTTTTATAATTATTTGCATATAGTGACTATTTGTGATAATATGCGAAAAGAATTGAACAAAGGAGTTTTTTTATGACAAAGAAACACGAATTATTGTTGGCGTTGCGTAACGGCATCAATAAATTGACCGGCAAGCAAGATTTAATCACAGAATACGAGCAGGCTACGCATATAATAACGCGCAAATTAGATAGAATGAATCCCGGTGCCGTCAAGGATAAATTAATGGACGAATTCCATAAAATTACAGAAGAAACTTATGAATCTGATGGCAAAGGCAACATGAACATTAGTGGATTTAACCAATATAAAACTAGTAAAAAAAATTTAAAACAAAAAATCGAATTAACCAAAAAACTTATTCAACAGATGAAAGCAGAACGCTAGGTAAAAACGGCACAAAAATGTGCCGTTTTATTTATTAAATATGCACCAGCCCCCCCATTCAGGCCTTAGCGAGATGTTATATTGGCACGCTCTATTTTCCTGTAAATCCGGCGTGGCAAAGACGCCAGATTGAATATCGATTGAACCCGTCCGGCATCTTCGGGGTGCGAATCCAGGTGGCCCGCCACGATATCAAACATCACATGCGGGTTTTGAATCAGTTCGGGGTTGGCCAATAACTTATTGAATAATTCCGGGTCGCGTGCCGACATATCTTTGATTAAAATTTGTGCCATTTTTGGGAATTGCGGCGCAAACAGTGAAAAATCGTTTGCATTACGTTTAAACATGTCAATTTGGTTGGCGACATCATCAATATCGCGTGCCATCGCATGTTTTGTATGGCTTGCCTTAACCATTGTCACGACAAATATCAGTGCCACCAATGAGGCCGTACTTATACGTGCGTATTTATTGTGTTGCAACGGTTCCAGGTTCAACGGTGACGCCGTCGCCACCGCCAATGCCGCCGCGACCAAATAAGTGTTGAGCAAACCGCCCCGTAACATCAAAAAGCTGGGTAAAAAAATCTGTTGACCATTAATTGTTGTATGTTTTCTTGCCATTTTTATTATCCTGTTGGTTATGTTGTGTTGCATTGTATATAAAATATTATGAATGTCAATTATTTCGTCGTTTCTAATTCATTCAGTATTTTATCAAAATTACGCAAAGAACTGTTTTGGCAACCACGCCCGCGCCAAGACAAAATTTCTTCGCCGGTTTTTGTTATCTTGATTTTTGACGGGACATATAATTGCGCAAATTGCGGTATGTGGCACAAACGAAGGTTTCTGTGAATACACAAAAATCGATGACTAGGTATTTTTGTCGGTTTTCAAAATCAAAAAAATCC
>CAMVAR010000095.1 GCA_947165555.1 uncultured Pseudomonadota bacterium
AGTACCGCACAACCAACGGCCGATACAAGTGTTATATAATCGGCGAAGTGCATATGTTATCAACCAGTGCGTTTAACGCCCTGTTAAAAACATTGGAAGAACCGCCGGCCCATGTAATTTTTATTTTGGCAACTACCGAAATACGCAAGGTGCCTGTTACCATTTTATCCCGGTGTCAACGGTTTGATTTGGTGCGTGTCCCCGTTGAAACGTTAAAACAACATTTTGCATGGATTGCAACCCAGGAAAACGTTGAACTGTCCGATGCGGCGAACGATTTATTGGCGCGTGCGGCCGACGGTTCGGTGCGCGACGGTTTATCGCTTATGGACCAGGCGATTGCCCAAACCGGCGGTCGCGTGGACGAAGGGGCGGTTATGGATATGTTAAAACGTGCCGACCGTGGTGTTGTTGTTGATTTTATGCAAACAATTTTATCTGGGGATGTCGCCGCCGCGATTGCGCGTTCTGACGAAATATACACAAACGGTGCGGATTTATCCATGTTGTTAACCGATATGATGGAATGGACGCATTGGGCCACGCGTATGCACCCGGCATTGCATGTCGGCGATTCGGACCATGTTCCATATACTGCGGACCAGCGTGAACGCATACGTGAAACAAATAAACGCGTAACATTAAATACATTGTCCCGTATATGGCAGGTCATGGTTGCGTCGGTCCCGGAAATGGCGGCGGCCACGAATCAAAAACAGTGTTTTGATATGTTGATTATTCGTTTGGTTCATATTGCGGATATGCCACCATTAAATGAAATATTAAAGCAGAACGATGTTGCGCCCAAAACACCATCTACGCCATCCCCGCAACCGGTGCCTGAAAAAAAGATAATTGCAATAAAAACGGCATCTGATTTGGCGGATGCGTTACAATCTGCGCGTGAATTAATGTTATATTCATATTTCACAAAAAATATAGAGGTTTCGGATATATCTAATAATACAATCACGTATTTTGACCGTGGCGACGATTCGGAATTTCAAAAAAAATTAGCAATGTGGTTAAATACGAATACCGGTGCGCAATGGGCATTAAATCGTACCGTGGTGTCGGACCGTACCCAAACCGTTCGGGAACAGGACCGTGCCGCCGCAGAATCAGACCCAATGGTTGCCGACGCCATGTCTTTGTTCGAAGGCGCAGAAATCGTTGGAATTGCAAAACAATAATTAAAAATAATAGGGGGGAATGATATGAAAACTGAATCGGGGCGTTCATTAATTGAAATAATTGGTGTGTTGGCCATAACTGCGGTGATGACGGCGTCTGCAATTGGCATCTATAACGTCATTCGTCATAACCAGAAAAATACAATTGCAACCGCTGAATTGCGTGAAATGGTAAAAAACACCCGGGTTTTAATGGGAATGCGTGGTGATTATACGGGGGTGTCGGTGGAATATTTGGTAAAATCTGGGGCGTTACGCAGCGATGTGCCGCCGGTTGGCAAAAGTTGGACGGTTGGTGTTGGGACGGACCGGACGACATTTGTTATAAATCTGCGCGGGCTTAGCAACAAAGAATGTGATTTCTTTGCGGTTGCCCCGCCATCATGGGCCGAAGAAATGTTTGTAAATGGTCATCGTGTGGATGATTCGGTGCATTGTTTTGGTGGTGGCGAAAACGAAATATCGTTTATCGCGCGCTAGGTGGGGGATAAATGCGGTACAGAACAAATATCATTTTTTTGACATTTACATTTTTATTGACGGCGTGTGCGTCGTATAAAAGTCCGGACCGTTCTACATGGGGAACGTATTTGCGTGGTGCAACATTTACAGATATGACTGATTCTGCGCGTGTTGCCAAACGCCCCATATACCAGGGTTCCGGTGGTCGTCTTGTGTCGGATGTGTTTGCGCAATCTGCGGCAATGGAATACGGGGACCGTGCGTTAAATGAAAATGCGATGTATATCGGATATATGTCTGAATTGGAACGGGTGTTGTACGATACGTTGCGTGCGCCCGGCACATCGGTCCAGCGTGCCGGTACGGACATTGTTATTTTGTTGGTGCGTGATGCGTTAATGGAATTAAATGCGCCGGAAATATCGGCCGATGGTGATAAAAACCTTGGGGCGATTGCACGATATGATGCAACATTCATTGAAATTGCGGGATATACAGATTCCATGCGGGATAAATCCGCCGCGACGGCATTATCGTTTGATATGGCGGCACGCGCGGCGGTTTATCTGGCGCGTGCGGGGATAAATCCGATGCGTATATTCGTTATAGGTCGTGGTGCGTCGCGTCCCATCGCGGCCCAGGATGGATGGGGTCGTCTAACCAACCGGCGTATAGAAATTCGTATTGTACCGGCACGTTAAAGTTTTTAATTGTTTGATAACTTTCTCTTTTATTTTCAAAATATAGTTGTTATAGTATCAAATGTTAACAAAAACAAAAAGGATGGAAAAATGGCAAATACAAAAGAACAACCAAAAACAAACTATGCAAAATATGGTATTATCGCCGTCGTTGTAATTGCGGTTGCATTGGCGGGGGTATATATGTTGCGTCGAACGATGTCAAATACATCTGATTCCGGGGTTAGCACGGAAACCGCAATCAGCGAGGTTACACCCGATGCGGTAAATGGTGCCGATTTGCGTATGGCGGTTGTCCGTATGGATGCAATACAATCTGATGCACGTGCGTTACAGGATTTGCGTAAACAGAAAGAAAAATACGAAAATCAATTGCGCGACGATTTGAACAAACAACAAAAGGCATTGGAAAAAGAAAAGACAGAAATTGAAAAATCTCAAGATGTCTTATCGCGTGATGCGTTACAGCGTCGGGTTATGGATTACCAGGCCAGGGTCACAAAATTGCAACGCGATGTAACCGAACGCGCCCAATCAATTGAAGAATCGTTCCAACGTGCATTGGCCCAGATTCAAGAAAAACATCTGGACCCGGTTGTCGAAGGAATTATTGCCAAGAAAAATTTATCATTGGTAATTGATGGTCGTTTTGCGCGTACGGGTGCGAATATTGCAAATTTGGACATTACGGATGAAGGTGTAAATGCCTTGAATAAAAAGGTTTCGTCGGTAAAGATGGATAAACCAAAGGGTTTTTAGTTTATTTGTTTTTCAAATTGGTTAAACCCGCGGAAATCCGCGGGTTTTTTCGTGTGTATGGTGTCTAAAAAAAACCAAGGTTTAAAATCAACCACTTTTTTTAAAAAACCAAATTTTTGTTTTTATGTAAAAACAACATGTTATAAATTTTGATTTTTCCATTCGGGGTGTATATAAAAAACCTTGGTTTTTGATACACTTTTTACATATAAAAATCCGCCGTCGGAATGGACCGCGACGGAGGAAAAGAGGGAAAGGAAAATGCAAAAATTATGGTTTGGGTTATTCGG
>CAMVAR010000096.1 GCA_947165555.1 uncultured Pseudomonadota bacterium
AAAATAAAAAGTGTAATTCCCGTCACCTTTTTCGTCACCCCGTGGAAACACGGAGCTATTCATTCCCGACGGGATACTGTTTTACAACGGCATGACGGGTACAAAAACAACGGGGAAATTTGGAAAATTCCCCTTGTGTATAATGGTAAAATATGATACAATTACTGGGATAATAGGGGGATTGCATTGAAAAAAATAATTATTGCATTGGTATTATTGATGTGTGGAATTGACGGGTTTGCGGCACCCGGTGCGGGTGGTGCGTCGCGTACATCGTCATCGCGCGCGCCCGTGGCGACACCAACAAACAATGCGGCACCCGCGGTGTCGGGTGCGGCGGTCGTAACAACCCGTGGTTCGGCACGGTCGGCAACATCCGCCCCCCAGGTTGTTCGTGGACGTGCCGCCACCCAACCGGTTGCGCCAACGCCCGATGTGTCAACCCGTGGGCGCAGTGCGGTTACTGTGCCGTCTGCAAATGCCGCCCGCGCCGCAAAGCAAAGTGTTATCAGTACCGGGACCAAGGTTGCAACCGCCGCACAAAATACGGTTGTTGATGATGTATGTTGGACCAAATTTAACGGTTGTATGGATTCGTTCTGTATGTTGGATAATGCAAATGGGGGCCGCTGTATCTGCAGTGATAAAAACAGCGAATATGATGCAATTTTGGCGGAAATTCAAGAGTTGGATAATCAGTCGTATCAAATGGCGACCGTTGGTGTTGAACGTATTGAAATGGGAAATGATGCCGATGCCGTTATGGCCCAAACCAATGCAATTACAAACAGTATTTTAAAAGATGCCGAAAAAGCAAAGTCTAAACGTAAATCGTTGGATTTGACCGCGTGGTCGTCTACACCGGTTGATTTTGATAATGAAATTGAAGAAATGTTTGATTTGTCGTCTGATGGCGTGTCCATCCAAAACAAAACCGGCGATGCGTTATATCGTGCATCGGCAAAACTGTGTGGCGCCCAATTGCCGGAATGTGCGTCACAATTGACCATGATGGATTTAATGTATAAACAACGCGTGCGTTCCGATTGTACCGCCTATGAAAACAGTTTGCGCGCACAACGCACACAAAGTGCGCAAAAATTGGCCGCGGCCCAGGGCGCCATGCGCGAAGCCGCACTGGAACAATATCGTGCCGCAAATAAGTATGATTTGGGGCAATGCACCGTTCAATTTAAACAATGTATGCAGACGACCGGTGGTTGTGGCGATGACTTTACCGGGTGTGTTACATGGGAAACAACGCGTGAACGCATGTCCGAGTCGGGTACAGATGCCGACGGAAAACCGCGCCAGGGTGCCGTCAAGACTAAAAAGATTCAGGGCGCATCAACCAGTATTGAAATTGCCGCATGGACATACGATGTTTTGGAATCTAAAAAACCGTTATGTATGACCGTGACGCAACAATGTGTTAATGTCCGGGACCAGGTCTGGGATACATTTCTGCGCGAAGTTGCCCCCCAGGTTAAATCGGCGGAATTAATCGCGGAATCTAATTTGCGCATGTCGTGTATTGCGGATATTTCGAACTGTTTTCAAAAGGCATGTCGTGACACAATGGATTCAAATGACCCAGAAGGTTCGTACGACATGTGTTTGACGCGTCCGGAAACATTGGAATCGGTGTGTAAAATCCAAATTGACCCGTGCAAGGCGACCGAGCCAAAAATTATGGATTATGTGCGTGCACGTTTGGCATCTATGCGGGTGGATTCGTGTACAAATGCATTCAAGGCTTGTTTGCAATCCGAAGACCGTTGTGGTTCGGACTATACCCAATGTGTTGGGTTGGATACGGACACAATCGTTCGTTTGTGTCCCGCCGAAAAACTGGTTGGGTGTACGTATGAAGATAATGAAACCGCGATGTCCGGGGTTGGAAAAGAACGGGTTCGCACGGCCAGTGAAATCTATGACGAATTGGCCAACATCGCCCAGGGCATATTCTTGAATATCGATAACAACATGCTGGCCGCATGTCAAAAAACGGTCCAGACCAAGATAATTGGGGTTTGTGGCGATGTTTCATCGTGTGACGCATTCGATGATGACGAGATTATTGGTACAGAGTCATTAAACAGATACATAGATAACAATGGCAATACGGTCATTGATGGATTGATGAATTTTGGATTAATAACAGGTAACGAATCTAATGATACATATACATTGACTTATACTGATATATCCAATGGAACAAATAACAAAGCAGCAAAGCAAATTCTGGGCAACGTAAACGCAATACAAAACAAAATTAATCAGAAAATTGCACTTGTGGCAAATGATTACGCGGTTAGCCGCTGTGTGAAAGGGCGGCGTGATAATTCGTGGCGGTATTCTGGGGATACTACGGGGGCACGCTCTGCACAACCACAAACCCCCAAACCAGGCCAAGAACAAACAGGTGAGTCGCAGAACGGCGGCCACGGTTTCGGAAGTTTGCTGGCATCGTATAAATCGATGGTATTTAATGCCGCGATAGAACGTGCGGAACGTAATTATCGAATAAAATATGATGCCGAGGTTGCCGCGGCGTTAAAGGCGCAATCTGATGTTGAAAAACGTTTGATTTGCAACGCGATGGCGTACAGCCCGGATTCACTGGAATGCGATAATACCGGTACCAATTGCGGTGTTGATGGTGGTTTGGGGAGCTTATTGAAAAGCTTGTATGGTAGCACAGAAACATCGGATGGTAACACAGGAACATCGGGTATATCAGACGATGGATATTCGTATACTGTTAAAAATGCGGATTTAGCCAAAAAATTAGAACTGTTTACCAAGAACAAAGGGACAATTGTTGTTAAAAATGATGATGGTGCGGTAATAAGTGTCGTTGAAAGGTCGGCGTTGTACAGCGATTCAACCGGTATATGTACGATAACCACACAAACCACACAATGTTTGGGTACGGATAAATACGCAACAGAATCGGATTTCTATAAAGAGAAAAGACATGAAAATGGTGAGCTGAAAAAACAGGTATGTGACGATTGTAAGTTTGAAACCATGTGTACCGAATATGCCGACCCGCAAAAAAGAGAAACGGAAATTCAGTTATAGCATTCGCCCCCGTGGGGTTTGGCATCCTGTCGTTCCCAGACATCGCGGTTTCATTTTCCATCATGCCGGCGAAAGTCAGGACCCCGGCGGGGTGGTTTATTATCACCCCCACTATGAATTATATCATTATGACTAATTCGCTTACCGCATCTTGGCGTTCCAGGCCCCAGTCCCCCAATGGAAAAGAACGTGGGCCTGCGACGGGGATACCGAAACCCCGTGTTTCCACGGGGTGACGAAAAAGGTGATGGGAATTATGTTTTTTATTTC
>CAMVAR010000097.1 GCA_947165555.1 uncultured Pseudomonadota bacterium
AGGCGTAAAAATTGATATATCGGCCGGTCATAGTTATTCCATGTCATAATCATTCAGACGCATTTGAAAAATTCGCGCCACAGGTGGCGGTTGCAAATTTACCGGTTATTGTTGTAGATGATGGGTCAAAACCGGTAATGGGGCGGAAACTGCGCCGAATATGTACGCAATATGATTTTAAATATATTCATAATTGGCCAAATGTTGTCAAGGGACGCGCAATGGCAATTGGATTTGACGCTGCATTGTCGGCGGGATATACCCACGCATTACAGATTGATGCCGATGGACAGCATGATGTGAATGATATTGAAAAATTTATTAATATGTCCCGGGCTGCACCGGATGCAATTATTGTTGGAAATCCATTATATGGTGCGGATGCACCGCGTGGACGTGTGGTGGGACGCCGTATTACAAATTTTTGGGTAATGGTGGAAACATGGTGCCGGACAATGCCGGATGCAATGTGTGGCTTTCGGGTGTATCCGTTGAATGAAACCGTACGACAAATGCGTCGTTTGCGATTTTTTCGAATGGGGTTTGATATTGAAATATTGGTGCGATTGTATTGGGCGCGTGTACCGGTTGTTGGATGTAATACGCGGGTTATATATCCGGCGGATGGCATATCAAACTTTAAAATGATTGTGGATAATTTTCATATATCATTAATGCATATATATTTGTGTATAATGATGCCAATAAAAATGATTCTGCGGTGGTGTAAAAAATGAAAAAACAAATTGAAATAACAGTTCCGTTTTATGATATTGACCCAATGCGCGTGGTGTGGCATGGGAACTATATAAAATATATGGAAATGGGGCGGTGTGCGTTACTGGCGGATGTGGGGGCGACATATGATGATATGGCGGGTGCCGGGTTTGCATTTCCGGTTGTGACGGTTAATGTAAAATATATTAGGCCGGCCGTGTTTGGACAAAGTATTATCATTACGACAACCTATGTGTCGAATGAAAATTTTTTGATATTTAAATATAAAATTACGGACGCAAAAACGGGTGAAAAAATATGTCTGGCGGAAACAAAGCAAATGGCGGTACGATTGGATAGCGGGGAAAGTCTGTTTCAAATACCGAAGATGTTTCTAGATAAATTTGGGGGGATAAAATGAAGATGAAAATATTGTTGTTACCGATATATTTTGTGTTTGTTTGCAGGGCGTTTGGTACACCGGTATCCGATATGCCACCGCGTTTGGGTGAATTTATTAACGGAATGGATTCAATATCGGCAACCTTTAATCAGGTCAAAGTTGTGCCGGATTCAACCAAACAATTTGTTTCAACCGGGCGTGTAAAAATAAAACGTGGCCTGGGCTTTGTTTGGATTCAGGATACGCCAAAGGCCCAGACATTTATTGCAACACTGGATAAATATTGTAATGATGGCCGCGACCAAGAAATGCGTGCGTTACCGTATTTTTCGCGTATAAAGCAGATGTTGGATGATTTATTAAATGGGGATATAAAACGCATGTTGGGTGTGTTTGATGTTGATTATGTGGAAAATGGTACAAACGGATGGCAATTGACCGCAACGCCAAAGATTAGTGCGATGGCAGATTTTATCCAGGATGTTGTTATGCGTGGCACAACCCGTGATTTGAATCGTGTAATTATTACCTATCAAAATGGTACGGTTATAATTATTAACTTCAAACGTATGATTCGGGAAATTCCAGATGAGCAGATTAGGTGTTAAACGGGTACTGTTTGCCGTCGGGTTGATTGTTGCCGGATTGTGTACATTGGTCTGGCGTTGGCCACCACGGTTCCAGACCGATTTTTCGTCGTTGTTAAATATAAATGTGGTTGATGGATGGCCCGTTGGGCGGATAATGGATAAATTTTCATCGGTATTGACGGTTGTTGTGAAATCGTCCGATATGTATGACGGTGCCGATGTGGCAACACAGATAAAAGATATCATTGATACCGGGGATTTTTCAGGCTTAAATTTGGTGAATGTTGCCGTGTCCCCACGCAAAATTGTCGAAGAAATTGGGCAATATAAAAATGTCCTTGTTGGTGATACTTATCGTAAAATTATGCAATCTGGTGATTGGCAAAAAATAACTGATTTGGCCGTTGAACGTGTTAAGACGTCGATTGCACCGGCGATGTTGCCGGTTTCACATGACCCATTTTTGGTGTTTACCGATTATATATCGGAAATGGGGGCCGGTGGGGATGCGTGGATTCCACAAAATGGTTTTTTATGGCAATATAATAATGGATATCATTTTTATATGTTGCCAATATCGGTTAATACGAACAATAACGATGAAATAGTTGATAATGTGACACGGTTTTCAGATAAAATTCATGAATTGTCGGGGGCGGATGTCGAAATTTATGTGACCGGTGTACCGGCACATACTGCAAACATGTATGCACACAGCAAGGTTGAGTTGGGTATATTGGCCTTGGTTGCATTGATTGCGGTTGTGATATTGAATTATTTGTTATTTAGACGATTCAAAAATTTGTTGCCGGTTGGTTTAAGTTTGGTGGTTGGTTTTTTGTCTGGGGCGATTGCATTATTTCTGGTATTTGGCACGCCGCATATTTTGGTATTTGTATTTGGGACATCGTTGATTGGGCTGGGAATCGATTATTCGTTTCATTTTTTGCATGCGGCGGGGCGCAATGGGGCCGCCGGTGTTCACAGAAATATTCTGCATTCGTTAATTACTACATTAATTTGTTTTGCGCCCTTGGTGTTTTCATCAATTGGGCTGTTGCGGCAAATATCTGTATTTACGATTGTTGGGTTGGTGACAATATATGTATTTATTAAATTATTTTTTGCCCATAATACCGATGCGGTTCGGGTGGTGTCGCAACATCGTATTGCGATACGCATTCGTCCATGGGCGATATGGGGAATCTTTGGTATTGCGTTGATTGTGTGTGGTTTTGCCAGGATGGAAAATAATATGGCAACTATGTATCGGCCGGATGCGGAATTGCTGGTTGCGGACCGTGTGGTGGCAGGATTGAATACCAATAATGGTGGTAATATATTGATTGTGCGTGGCAATAATGTCCAGGATGTGTTGGAAACCGAAGAAGAATTACGTGATTGTGGGGTGAAATTTATCGGTCTCGGTCGATTTATACCATCGCTAAGGCGTCAAACTGAAAATCTAGAATTAATAACACAATTGTATAAAACCCAGGGGGGGGCGATACAACGACGTCTGGGGTTGCGTCATTTGCCACGCATTGGTGAATCAAAACTGTTGGCGCCGTGGGCGAATGAAAGAAGGCAGCCTGTGACCCGGGCGGAGATGGAAGCCATCCGGGGTGTAAAAGTGGATG
>CAMVAR010000098.1 GCA_947165555.1 uncultured Pseudomonadota bacterium
GCGGTTTTGGACCCATTCAAAGTAAGAAACCGTCACGCCACCGGCATTCGCCAAAATATCAGGAACAACCATAACACCGTTGTCCTTTAATATTTCTTCGCCTTCGATTGTGGTTGGGCCATTTGCGCCCTCGACAACCAATTTCGTTTTGATTAATGACGCGGTATCTTGATTGATTGTGTTTTCCATTGCGCATGGCGACAATACATCAACATCCAATCCCCAAAATTCTTTGGCGGTTATTTCTTTTGCCCCCGGGAAATCTTTGATGCTGCCCTGGTTTTTATCTTTGTATTGCATCATTGCATCAATATCTAAACCATTTTCGTTGAACAAGATGGTGTTCCATTCTGCAATGGCAACTATCTTTCCGCCCATATCGTGGGAACATTTGGCTGTAAAACTGCCCACGTTACCAAAACCTTGGATGGCAATCTTTGCACCACGAATGTCTTTGCCTTGGGATTTTAATGCCTGGGCAATAACAATAGAAATACCCAAACCTGTTGCCTTGGTGCGTCCCAAAGAACCGTTTAATTCAACCGGTTTTCCGGTAAATGTTCCAAACGATGCATCACCCGAGAGTTTAATATATTCATCAATCATCCACGCCATAATTTGACCGTTTGTATTAACGTCTGGTGCCGGCACATCCGCTTTTTCGCCCAATATCGGATAGATTGCATCGACGTAACCGCGCGCCAGGCGTTCTAATTCACCGGCCGATAAAGTTTTTGGGTCAACAATGATGCCGCCCTTGCCCCCGCCAAATGGCAAACCGGTAACCGCACACTTAAATGTCATCCAAATAGACAACGCCGACACTTCATCCCGCGATACCATCGGATGAAAACGAACGCCACCCTTGGACGGGCCCAATGCGATGTTGTGCTGTGCGCGAAAACCGGTAAATACTTTAATAGCCCCGTCGTCCATTTTAACCGGAATTTGCACCTCTAGAATACGTGCGGGATTTTTAAGAATTTCATACACATTGGGTTCCAGTCCCAATTTATCGCATGCCGATTTAACACGTGCCTGGGCGGCGATTAATGGATTTAAATTTTCAGACATAATTATTTCTCCTTGGAATTACTGTATTACGGTATACGCCCATTTTTTAAAAAAATCAATTATAAAAAATACGCCCGCTATTATATTGCATTAAAAAAATAAGGATATCCAATAATCGGGATAAATTTTATTCTGGACAATTATGAATAAACAATATAGAATACCACCACACCTGCGGGCGTGGTATAATGGCAGCACGAAAGCTTCCCAAGCTTTAGACGAGGGTTCGATTCCCTTCGCCCGCACCAGCAATAAAACCGACCATAGTGTCGGTTATATTTTTGGATTGCGGCACCGAATATTACCATGTACCGGATGCACCAGAATAATTTTGGCGTCGTTTTTCCCGTGCACCACGAATGCGTGTCGCCGCCGTGGATGGTCCGGTTGCCAATGTCGCAAATCTGAATAATTTCGATTGGCCATACATCGCAAAACGTTATAATTCGGATTTTGGCAAAATGTTTTTTGATACGAATTATCTGTTGTGATCGAATCTTTTATAACTATCATCCCATCCGTTTGACCGCACATGGGTACGGCGTTTGCAAGAGCCAGATTTTTTGGAATGTTTTTTCGAATCAAACTTTTTTGATTTATTCGTGTTTTGCAACATGCTGTCCAATAATTTTGGTTCAATATGGCAAAAATATTCTTCGTTAATATCGGCACCTTTTTCCATATTACACCATGTATGCATTGGTACCATGTTGCCAATATGGTCAACACCACCGCGCGCCCGTGCAATCAGATGGTCCCATGAAAAATCCTGCATATTTAATATTGGCTTGTTACAACATGCGCATTGTGGCATTATGCCACGTGTTGCCAGTATTTTTAACAATCCTTTAACTTCGGCCGGTGTCAGGCTTTCCCACACGTTCAATATTTCGCTTAGAATAATTTTTACTTCTACTTCGGTCATTTTATGGTTATTTCATTGGTATTTGTAATAGTTGTTCCGGGAAAATTAAATTCGGGTTCTCTATATTATTTCGGTCGGCTATAATACTAAACAACACGCCCCGACGCAAAAAATTTCGTGCAATAATCCATAAACAATCCCCCCGACGCACCGTATAAAACGTATCATTATCACCCGTCATTTCCGGCATAACAAAATTATGCGTAACGGTTGCAATTGTACGTCCATCACCATCATGCAATCGCACCCCTAAACTGTATTCTGTACCCGGAACCAGCTCCCCAACGTCGGCACCCAATCCAAAGTGCTTATAATCAGACACGCGTGCAAATCCAATATATTTGTTGTCCAGTGTCAATGATACACGCAACCGTGGCAACGCGTCGCCGGTGACAACAATACGACCTGTATCCAAATAGTCTATCTTGGTAACGGACAAATCCCCATCCCGCAATAACGATGGTGATTGCAAAACACGGCTGCCGTCGGGGGTCATTAGTAACGATACAGAATTTCTGTAATCTGCATCAGATACATACAGAAACACACGGTCGGCAGATTTTGTCGCAGGTGCAACACCCGTCAACGCGATTGTGTAATTCCCGGGCTTTAATCCGACCGTCGGGGCGTACACGAATTCGCCGTATTCATTTGTACGTTCGGTGGCGACAATCTTGTTATTAATCAACACAGAAATATTTTTATGCGGCAACCAACGCCCGGCAACAACAACCATGCCATCCGGCTTAATACGAACAATATCAAACGTTGGCACATCCGATGGGGTTGGATTTACAATGGGCTTATGTATGGTCTGAACCGGGACGGGGCGCGGATTAGCATTTAATACAATGTGCGGTGCGTTGCATGGGCGCACAAACACAACCCAACACGCAACCAGAATCACGATTATCGCACACAAAATTGGAAACCAATAATCACGCAATACCGAACGATTTTTATCCCGGCTATCCATCGCGATATTGGGCGCAACCCGGGTCACGGTAACACGATTTGCCGATGATGTGGCCGTCGGTGTTTCATTTAGTGTTTTTAAAAAACTGCGCGTAAAACGCCGGCGACGATTCAGCCAATTTCCCTGTTGGGCAATTGCGTCGTCAATCATATTTTCGGTTGAACGCTTTGTCTTACCAATTGATGTATTGTTGTTATTAGCGATTGGCATAAAATACTCCTGGGGTATATTAAAATTATGTCACTGGACAAATTAGCATAAAAACATTTTCTTTGTCAACTTATTTATGCTATAATATTAGAAAAATCGGGGGAAACATGAAACAAATTGGAATTATGACAACGGGAGGTGATT
>CAMVAR010000099.1 GCA_947165555.1 uncultured Pseudomonadota bacterium
GCAAAAAAACAAGGTATGTCCGTAAATGAATATCTTAGACATAAGTTGGGTTGGTCAAAAGAACAATTTGAAGATGCAAACAAGTTGTGGTTAGCACAGAACGAGTTTAGTGTTGTTGTTGCGGAGAAGAATATACCTATAGGGAAAGGTGCAAATTATTCAACATTCAATTCAGATATAGCGGCATTAAGGAAAGAATTACAAAGTAACCTGTCGTCTGATGCATACGCCGATATCGAACCATTTTTTAACAAAGGCAACCTAACACTTGAAGAATATAATAATCTTGTGGATTATGTATCACATAGAACATATGATGAACAAATGTTGATAGGTGCATTTCATAAAGAACCCGAACTGAATACCGTGGCATCCATGGCGTATGATAATTATAATACCAAAGTGTTGGCGGCAAGATCTGAAAACATACGTAAAATTAGTGATATGGCCGGCGTAAGCAGAAAATCTTTAACAGGTCCACAGGTTGCCAGGAACGAATTTGTGCAAAATTTTGTTTCTAAACGTGTATCAATGTATGAGGATATTATTACGAAAAACCCCAGTATTTATAACCGTGCAAAAAGATGGAACCAACTATCAATCGAAGAAAGAGAAAAACTTTGTAAAGAAATATTTGAAATTGCAGATAATAAATTAATGATACGACATACAGAGTTTGGTGTTAAAGATTTGGTCGCAATGGGTTACGAGTCAACAGCAGCTGGTCTTCAATTGGAAGGCAAAGTATACTTAAGTAGCAGGCATTTTCCTGATATGAGTTTCAAAGACGCAATGAAGTTTCTTGCACACGAACAGGCGCATAAAGTTGACAAACTAAATCCAAACAGGGGCATACTTGGTTCACAATTCGCAGATTTGGGGGACAAAGAGGGATACATTCAAGGCTACGCAGGACATTCATATGCAGATTACAGGAGGGAATTGACTGAACAAAGTGCATATCTGATTCAGGATGCTATGGAAAAAGCAATCGCCGCATTAGGGTTATAAAAAAATCCCCATTTCTGGGGATTTTTGGTATTTACAACTGTTACTTCAATGTCGCCATAAAGACAAAAACCTCCAACCAAACCACGCCGGGTTAACCAACCAATTTTTTCCATAAACTGGTCTTTTTGCCTTTTTGCGACGGACGCTTGCGCATGCGACGTGGCGCGTTCATCGTGGTCTTTTTCCCATCGATATGTTGCGCGTTTTTCTTTTTCGCGGCCGTTCATGGTGCATTCGCCATTAACAATTCATCTGTCTTGACCTGTTCCGGGGCAACACGTTGAATGGAATATTGGTCGATGTTCATCAAACTATCGTCGCCGACAATCACGATTTCGGTTCCAAATTCATTTTCCATCGCATTCAATTCCGCCCGTTTGTGATTCAATATATAAACCGCGATATCGGTCGGAACGGTCATAATTATCTTTTGCGCCGCCTTGGCCAGTAATTTTTCCTGGAGATGGCGGAACAAGATAATAGATGCCGTTTGAATACTTGGCACCACGCCCGCGCCCATACAATGCGGACACGGAACATAGGATGATTCAATAAAACTGCTGCGTAATCTTTGGCGCGACAGCATCAAAACCCCAAACGCGTTGATTTTTGCAACCTGGGTCCGGGCGCGGTCATGCTTCATAACCTCGCGCATTTTCATTTCCAATTTGCGATTGTTCTTTTCTTCTTCCATGTCGATAAAGTCAATCGCGACAATGCCCGCCAAATCACGCAGGCGCAATTGCAGGGCAATTTCTTCGGCGGCCTCGAGATTAGTGTTAAGGGCCGTTTGTTCAATATCTTTTTCTTTAATCGCGCGGGACGAATTGACGTCGATTGTCACCATTGCTTCGGTCTGGTTTATAACCAGGGACCCACCGGACGGTAACTGGACATATGGGCCGTGCAGACCTTCCAGTTGTTTTTCAACGCCGGCCTTGACCATTAATGGGACAGCGGTATCTTTGTACAAAACCAACTGTTTACGTGGTGCGCGGCCATACATTTGCTGAAAATATGTCTTGGCGGCATCATAGGCCTCTTCGCCCTGGATAGTCAGGACATCATCTTTGTCTGACAGGAAATCACGAACAACGCGCCGCAATAACGAATCTTCGGTATGTATCGTCACCGGTGCAACCGATTCCAATGTCGTTTTACGGATTTCATTCCATAAATTCACCAGGTAATCATAGTCCGCCGATATATCCGCCGCCGTCGCACCAAATGCCGCCGTACGCAATACAACCGTCATGCCACGCGGAATTTTTAATGTATGCAAAATCTCGCGCAGACGGACACGTTCGGATTTATCAGAAATCTTTTTAGAAATTCCATAACTGTTGCGTTTGCGGGAATTTGGCATCAAGACCGCAAAACGACCCGCCAACGACAGATATGTCGTCATGGACGCACCCTTTTGTCCGCGTTCTTCTTTGACGCCTTGGACTAATAAAATCTGTTTCGGTTTTATAACGTCCTGGATTTTAAATTCATGCGCCCGTTTGGTGAATTCTTTGTTATCTTCGCCGGCGCTGCGGTCGTCATATTCTGCAACTTCGTCCGATTCGTCGTCTGGGTCGTCGTCGTCGTCCACAATATTGGCATGTGCCAATTCAATCAATTTCTTTTTCTGTTCCGGCGTTATCTGATAATAATCTGGGTGAATTTCAGAAAACGGTAAAAAACCATTTTTACCCGTACCATAGTCAACAAATGCCGCCTGGAGTGACGCTTCAACCCGAATAACCTTGGCCAGATAGATATTGCCCTTAATCTGGGGTTTGGTTGTCGTTTCAACGTCAAAATCAGAAACACGATTATTGGTCGAATCAACAACCACAACCCGGGTTTCTTCCGGGTGGACTGCGTCCACATATATCTTTTTTGACATTTAATAATCCTTTGGTTTTAAATACGTAGCCGCGGGCAATAATCCGTCCCCATGGGGCGTCCATGCCCATGCCAAGGGATAGTATCACGATACCAAACAATACCACACGAATTAAAGACACAAGTGATAAAACAAACACTTTTTTACCCCGCAATAAATACGTCAAGCCTTAGCATAGCATGAACAGACCAAATTGGCAAGGTATTTTATTCGTTTATGTTTTTATTTTTTGGCGAATGTGGAAAATGTGGCAATTTTTCCTTGGCTTCGGCCAACCAACGACGCATGCGTGCGCGCAACCAACGTTCATAGATAAAGAACAATCCACCAACA
>CAMVAR010000100.1 GCA_947165555.1 uncultured Pseudomonadota bacterium
TAAATCCCCCCGGGGATTAACCCCCAAATCGTGTACATCCAACCAAATTTTTCGATGGGACACAAACCGACGATTGTGTCCGTAAAAAAAACATCGCCCATTGGGCGATGTTGGACACCAGATATTAGTTACATGTCTGCGGGGTGTGGGTTGACGGGTACCGGCCCCACCGGGCATAATGACAAATTAAAGTACTTTTCGGCCTTTTTATTGTTCATGCCACAGGTATTTGCGTTTTGATTATAACCTTGGCCATGTTACATTTTTGCATACCGCTGATTTTGCGACATTCGGATTGCCATTCGGTGCAATTTGTAACCGATGGCACCGTTACGTCCGGTGTATCCGGTGTTACCGCGCATACGCCGTTTGCCTGGGCCACGGACAGATTTGCGATACACGCACTGCCCGATGGGATACATGGATTCTGGACCAGGGTCATACTGGACAAATTGCCGGGGCGATAATTAAATTGTGCATTGCGGCATTCGTTTTGGTCGGTGAACAACGCGCATGTTAACGACCAATTGTCGCAATTCGTCACAACCGCCGTCGGTGCAACCGTTGCCGGTAAATTCAATGCCCATTTGACATAGAAATCGCGCAGACGGTCAATGGTATAGGATTTTCCAAATCCAACACGCGCCAATCCATCTGCAACACGACAATTGATGTTATTGCGTTCAACCAACGCCGTGATTGCCGTGGCCGTACCACCGGCGGCCGCGCCAACACCCGCGCCAACCAACGTTGTTTTAAGACGATTTGATTTGTCGCCGGCCAAAATGTCATAGTTATTCAAGAATTGTAAATCCTTTAATTCGCGGCTGAACGTATCTTTGTCGATACAGCTTTTGCCTGTTCCATTGCAATATACGTCGGTCCCCTTGAGTTTGGCAATATTTAATTCTGTGAAAGAACAGTCTTTTAATACATCTGCCAACATCTGTTCGCTTATCTGGTCACCAAGCTGTTTGGCGATATCACTGATTTTTTGCTCAATGGCTTGCGTATCGCATGCTGTACCACACTGTATGATTTCAATCAATGCATCTGCCTCAATATTGATTTCGCTTAATTTTGTTTCGCATGTGGTTACCGCGTACAGGCCCTTTTGATAGAGGTCATACAAATCAACGATTTCGCGACATTGGCCGGCGGACATGTTTTTGGTGGAAATAGAGACATCGTTTTCAATGAATAGGTTCAGTTTACCCATGTCTTGTGGGACTTCCTGGATTTGTTTTAACAGGCCTTGACGCATGGATTCCACCGAACAGTCAAAATTGCGGTCGCCATGGCCGGCCAATGCCCCAATCCCGGCCCCCAATAATGTGCCACCCGGAATTGCAACCGCCGCCGTTGTTTTTGTTTTGGGCATCAATGAAAAACCGAACAAATCTTTGTTGCATGTAAACGATGAACCGGCATTTTGCCATACTTCGGCCGGGCTGTCGTCACCAACGGCACCGAATAACCAACTATTTGTTATATGGGTGTCTTTGTTATATGCGGCAACACGTAATAAACACTGGGCATTTTCGGCATCCCAACGGGCATAATAGCCACGTTTGCCGTCAATACCACTGGAATTAATTTCGGCACCCAATGGGTTATTTTTACTTAAAGAATTGTTTCGCTGGCTGTTATATGCACCGACATTTTTCGCATATTCAGACGTTGTCTGGTCGGTCGAAGATATTGCGTTAAACGATTCGCCATACGTGTTGCGGTCCAACAACAGGCACGTATTTTCCGCCTGGGTCGGGGTCAAACCGGTTTGGCGCAATACAAAAGCGTAATATTCCGGCTGGACCTTGCGTGCGTTAAAATCCAGCCACACGTCGGATACAGATGCGTACACGTAATCGCAATTGCGACGAACGGTGGTTACACACTTTTCAACCTGGGTCAGACATAATCCCATGCCATTGATGATTGAATTGCGCAAATCTTCGTTAAATAATGAATTTATTCCGTTTGGCAATGCGCCGCCATTCACACAGGCCAAAACATCATTCATACAGTTTTCAACCGTGTACGTTGAATTTGCCACGCCACCATCGGGACATTCGGGTGTAACCGGTGTTATCGGCGTATCCGGGTCATCAGGCCACGGTTGCGGTGGGTTCGGATTCGGGTTCGGATTTGGATTCGGGTTTGGGTTCGGTGTTGGATTGACCGGTGTGTCAACATTTGTTGGCCCATCGGTTGTCATATTGCCCGTTACACTAAACGGTAAAATTGGAATAGATGGCATGCGCGACGTCGCCGCCGTGCCGCGCCCACGATTGGCCGTTGCCGTGCCACGTCCGGTGTTTGGGGCCGCAAAAGACGCACTTGTAAACACCACCACGCCCAGACTGATTAATCCATTTCCCAATATTTTCAGCAAATTCTGCATGAAAAACTCCTCCTTTCTATCTCCTGTATTATATCATATAAAATATATATAAAAAAGTATTTTTTAAATAAATTTTATTTTTTTGTCTCTGGTTGACAGATTGCAAAATGTGTCTATAATATGTGATATGGCAGACAAGAAAAAATCTTTTGCGGGGGTTGTACGCGTATTTACGTGGACGGTCATGTATGTGGCGGTTATGTGGATGGTGCTGCGTTGGTTGTTTAATTTTGATATGTTGTCTGTGGCGCATTGGATAAGGTTGGGCCATGTTCAATTGCATGGTTTTGCCGGGTTGGTATTTGGTATTTTTATATTGGCGGCGGTGCCGTTATATGTCGCTACAACGGCATTGGTTGTGCGTAATAAACAATTCCCGATATCAATTCCGCGGCCGGCGTGTATGGTTCCGGTGCCACCCGTCAAAGAAGAACCGGTGATTGTGCCAATTGTGACCGAACAAGAGGCGTTACCCGAACTGCGTCCCGGTATCCCCCAGGAAATGCGTGAAATATTTATGCGGGCCCAAAAAAATTATGGTGTGCGTCAACGTTCGGTTTTTAACCAGGCATTTGGCGCGTCGCGGTCGGATGCACCATTATCAAATCCCGTACCGGAAATGTCGGTGGTGCCGGCGGTCGATACAGTAAATACTGATGCGGTTGATAATATGGGGGCCATGGCGGGGCAATCGCGCGGTGTGCGTGTTGCGCCGATTCAGGATAACGGGGGCGATTTTGCGCAATTGCCGGTGCCGTCGGATTTTGATGTTGCATCGTCCGATAATGGGGCGGGGGGCAATTATGATATTCC
>CAMVAR010000101.1 GCA_947165555.1 uncultured Pseudomonadota bacterium
TTTGGTATCAAAGAACATTTGATATTCCCGGAAATTTCCATTGACAAAATTGATTCTATTCGCGGTATGGACATTGTAATTGCAACAACCGCAAAAACAGATGACGAAGCGCGTGCATTGCTGACCAAAATCGGCCTGCCGTTGGTATTGAAATAATAAAAGGGATTAAAATGGCGAAGTTAGCGTTGATAAATAAACAAAAAAGACGTGAAAAAATGGTTGCCAAATATGCAACCAAACGTGCCGCGTTAAAGGAAAAAATGTCGCGTGATGCGGCGCCCGAAGAACGTATGGATGCGATGAAAAAAATGGCAAAACTGCCACGTAATGCGAATCCTACACGTTTGCGTAATCGCTGTTCAATAACAGGGCGTGCGCGCGGGTATTCACGTATGTTTGGGCTGTGCCGTCAACAGGTCAGAACCCAGGCGTCCGAAGGTAAATTGCCGGGGGTACGTAAATCCAGCTGGTAATCAATAAATAAACAGACCGATTGTGGACAATGCAATCGGCAAATTGGATTGGGGCAAACCCCAAACAATAAAACAGGAGTAAAAGATGTCATTATCACACCCAATCGGAGATATGGTAACCCGTATCCGCAATGGTCAAAACGCGGGTAAAGAGTTTATTGCCATGCCCAACAGCAAATTGCGTGCCGCGGTTTTGGCGGTATTAAAAGAAGAAGGCTTTATTGAAGACTTTCAAAAACAAGATATTGATGAACACCGTTCGAATTTGGTTGTTACATTAAAATATGTTGGCGGAAATGGTGCAATTCAAGATATTTCTGTGGTATCAAAACCGGGGCGTCGCGTATATTCCGGCGCGGCCAAGATGCCACGTGTTTTGAATGGTTTGGGTATCGCAATCGTTTCAACCCCGCATGGTGTTATGACGGATTACAAAGCGCGTCTGATGAATGTCGGTGGCGAAGTGTTGTGCAAGGTTATATAATTTAAAAATAAGGATGTAATTATGTCACGTGCAGGAAAATATCCAGTAAAATTAGTTGATGGCGTGTCGGCATCTGTTGCGGACAATAAACTGGTTGTCAAAGGGCCCAAGGGTGAATTGAGCGTTCCATTGGATACAAAAAATGCCGCCTTGGTAGATATTAAAATTGAAGGAGCCGAAGTTTCTGTGACACCGAAAGATGCAGAAGATAAAAATTCGCGTGCCATGTGGGGGACAATGGCGCGCAATATTCGTAATGCGGTCCAAGGGGTTACACACGGTTTTTCTAAGGCTATGTATATGAAAGGTGTTGGTTACAAGGCATCGGTCAATGGGAATAAGTTTACGTTGGTTGTTGGTTTTTCACACGATGTTGTGATGGAAATACCGGCCGGTTTGACCGTGACAATGGGTGATGTGCCAACCGAATTTACCATCAGTGGTATTGATAAATGCGCCGTCGGTTTGTTTGCGGATAAGATACATAAAATTCGCAAAATGGACCCATATAAAGCCAAGGGCATTTTCTATAAAGGCGAAAAAGTTCGCCACAAAGAAGGTAAAAAGAAATAATCGATAAATTTCCGCTGTTACGGAAATTGGAAAAAAGGAAAAAAAATGTTGAAACATTTATCTACAGAACAAAGACGCAAATTGGTTACGCGCAATGCGTTAAAGAAAAAGAATCCTGGAAAAATCCGCCTGTCGGTGTTTCGCAGTGGTCGTCATATTGAAATCCAGGCCATTGATGATGTCAAGGGGCGCACAATCTGTGCTGCGTCGTCCAAAGAAAAAGGATTCAAGGGCAACGGTTGGAATGTTGCCGGTGCGGAATTGGTTGGCAAGGCATTTGCAGAACGTGTTGTCGCGGCAAAAATCGCAGATAACTGCTATTTCGATCGCGGTTCGTATCGGTACCATGGTCGTGTAAAGGCATTGGCCGAGGCGATTCGCGCGGGTGGCGTTCGGATATAAAACAACATTATAAGAATTACGGAGAATATAATGGCACGTTTTGATGATAAAAAATTACAGACAGATAATTTGGTAGATAAATTGGTTTCTGTCAACCGCGTTTCGAAAACGGTGAAGGGCGGTAAAAATATGTCTTTCTCGGCGTTGGTCGTCGTTGGCGACAAGGCCGGCAAGGTTGGTTTCGGCAAAGGTAAAGCATTGGAAGTTCAATCCGCCGTGCAAAAGGCAACCAAGGCCGCCAAGGCGAAAATGATTCGCGTTCCGTTGAAAGAAGGGCGTACATTGCACCATGATGTTGCGGTGAAATATGGCGCAAGTAAATTGGTTCTGCGCAGTGCGGTTCCCGGTACCGGTATTATTGCGGGTGGTGCGTTGCGTGCGGTGTTTGACTGCCTTGGGGTGCAAGATGTCGTTGTGAAGTCCCAGGGTGCAAACAACCCGAACAATATGATTCGCGCGGTGTTCTTGGCGTTTTCTAAAATGAATTCGCCGAAAACGGTTGCGGCGCGTCGTGGCAAAACGGTTGCGGAAATTATCGCCGGCCGTGATGGCAAAAAGGTCGAAGAAGCGACAGCGGAAGACAAATAATAAAAGGTGATTGTTATGGCAAAAAAATTGGTTGTAAAACAAATCAAAAGCGTTATCGGTCGTCCGGAATCACAACGTCGCGTTTTGGCCGCGTTGGGTTTGGGCCGTATTGGAAAATCAAATGAATTGGATGACAATGCGTCCATTCGTGGCATGATTGCCAAGGTAAATCATTTGATTTGCGTTGTGGAAAAATAAATTTTAATAAAACCGAGTATGCGGACACTTGTCCGCATGCGCAAACGAACTATATAGTTCATAGGAGTAAAAAAATGAAATTAAATGCATTGATGGATAATTTTGGCGCACGCGCGGGTGTAAAACGTGTTGGTCGTGGTATGGCGTCGGGGTATGGCAAAACCGCCGGCCGTGGTCACAAGGGTCAAAAGGCACGCGCGGGTTCACGCAAACAGGCAACTTTCCAGGGTGGTCAGATGCCGATTTTGCGTCGTTTCCCAAAATATGGTTTTACAAATCCGTTCGCGAAACGTTATGCAACAATCAATTTGGGCGATATTGAAAAATTTATTGCATCGGGTAAAATTGATGCAAAAAAAGAAATCACTTTGGATTCTTTGATGGATGCAAAAATTTTGAATCGCGCGATGTCTGGCCTTAAAATTTTGGCCAAGGGTGAAATTAAAACCGCGGTGAATATCGTTGCAGACAAATGGTCGG
>CAMVAR010000102.1 GCA_947165555.1 uncultured Pseudomonadota bacterium
CCGATAATATTTCTGCATCATCCATTCCACGAATTGTGGTTTTACGCGGTTCGGCAATCCATTTCTTTTCATCTTCGGCACATGGCAAACAACGCAACAGAACCGTCGCAGGAACTTTACGACGACGGTCAATGCGGACGTAAATAATCCCCTTGGATTCTTCAAAATCAATCCAAGACCCGTGTTCGGGGATAATGCGCGCAGTATATGTAATAGGATTCCCGGCAACCTTGGCCTCTTTGGTGGTGGCAAAAACAACACCCTGGGTACGATGCATCTGCGACACAATAACACGTTCGACACCCGATGCAATAAAACTGCCCCGTTCGGTCATCAATGGCACTTCGCCCATAAATATTTCTTGTTCTTTGATATCGCGCAAAGATTTTTTGCCATCTTCGGCGACATCCCATAAAATCAATCTCAGCTTCAATTTCAATTTGCTGGAATACGTCATCTTGCGGGCAAGGCATTCTTTGACGTTATACACAGGTTTTTCCAAATTATATTCAACGAATTCTAATTCGGCGGCACCGGCATAGTCCCGGATTGGGAACATCGAAGAAAATACGTTTTGCAACCCCATATTCTTGCGGTTTTGGGGGGCAACATCGGCCTGCAAGAAATCCTTGTATGAATTATATTGAATTTCAATCAAATCAGGAAGCGGAGTTTGCAAAAAACTTTTACCAAAAGATTTTCTAAGTTTTTGGATAACTGCCATGGGTATCAATCCTTTTTTTTATGCGTTTTGCAAACGAAACTATTGCGTATACTGTTTTACGCCCGTTGCCCGCCATGGAAAATTTTTCCGCGGCGGGCATTGGGTTCGTCGCGAAAATCGCGACATTTGTTTATGAACCATCACGGTTCGATGGAATTAATTATTTCAATTCCACCTTGGCACCGGCGGCCTCGATAGAAGCCTTCATCTTTTCGGCTTCGTCTTTGGCAACCGCTTCTTTTACTGTTTTTGGTGCAGATTCAACCAATGTCTTGGCTTCGCCCAGCCCCAGACCAGTGATTTCTTTAACAGCCTTGATAACCGCCAATTTGTTTGCACCAACATCCGTCAAGACAACGTCAAATTCGGATTTTTCTTCGGCGGCGGCACCGGCGGCCGGACCGGCGGCAACAGCCACCGCGGCGGCGGCGCTAACGCCCCACGTTTCTTCCAATGCCTTGGATAATTCTACCGCTTCTAACACGGTCAATTTTGACAATTCTTCAACCAATTTTTGAATGTCTGCCATTTTTTACTCCTATTTATTCTACTGGAAAGTTATTTCCAATAATTTATTGATTCTTTTTTCCATACTCTGCAGAAACACGTGCAAGACGCGAACCAGGTTCGACCAAAATACGCGCGATTGTTCCACGAATTTCCAACAGCGACGGAAGCTTGGATAATTGCACAATGTCGTCAACACCCAAAACATCGGCATCCATTTTACCACCAACGATGGTTAAATTTGGATGTGATTCGGCGAATTTGACCAAAACCTTGGTCACGGCCAGGCCATCATTCGCAACGGCAACCGCCGTCGGGCGTTTCATCAAATCGGATACGGCCGCAAAATCTGTATCTTGCAATGCCAATTTCATCAAACGATTTTTGACAACTTTGAAAACCGAAACCAATGGGCGCAATTCATTACGCAACCCTTCCATTTCTTGGACGGTTAAACCGTGATTTTCAACGACAAAAACACCGTTTGCCGATTTCAAGGACGACTGCAACGCAGAAATCAAGTTTGACTTTTCTTCGCGTTTCATCTTTTTACCCTTACTTCTGATTCAATACATGAACCACTTTGTTAAACTTTCCATCCGGTTTTCTCCGGGATGGGACCATTTCCTGCCCCAAAGAATTTTCTTTGTCTATGATGGAAATTAAGCGTTTTGGCGCACCATCAGTCTTGGACAGAAACCTTGTTCGTGGTTTGGGCAACCCCAAACCACACTTATTATTTTACATCCACACGCAGACCGGGACCCTGGGTCGTTGCAACCGCAACACCCAAAATATATTGCCCTTTGGCCGATGCCGGTTTGACCTTTTTCAATTGTTCAATCAACGCATTCGCGTTCTCAACCAATTTTTCGGTCGCAAACGACATTTTACCCAGTCCGGCATGAATAATACCGTTCTTTTCTGCACGATATTCAATCTGACCTGCCTTGGCACCTGCAACCGCCGACGCAACATCGTTGGTAACCGTACCCAATTTCGGGTTCGGCATCAATCCCTTGGGTCCCAAAACACGTGCAATTTTTGACATTTTCGGCATCATATCGGGCGTCGCAATAACACGGTCAAAATCAATATTTCCCGCCGCGACACGTTCGATTAAATCTTCGCCACCAACAACATCGGCACCGGCCTTTTTCGCTTCGTCCTGTTTGTCATTGGTAAATACGGCAACCCGAACCTTTTTGCCCGTGCCATTCGGCAAAGACAACATACCACGAATATTCTGGTCCGCCTTGGTTACATCAATGGACAGACGTACCGCGATTTCCAAACTTTCATCAAATTTTTTGGAACAATATGGGCGCAATGCATCAATGGCATCACCAAAAGAATACAACTTTGTTGTATCCAAATTTTCCCATGTTTTTTGTCTTTTTGTAACTTTCATGGCTTAATCCTCCACCTTAACACCCATTGAACGGCACTGACCCGCAACGATATTCATCGCAGATTCAATGGTAGAGCAATTCAAGTCCGGCATTTTGTTTTCTGCAATCTCTTTAATCTGGGCCCGTGTCAATGTACCAATAAAATCACGTCCCGGTTTATGAGAACCGATTTTCACCTTTAACGCCTTTTTAATGTAATGCGAAACCGGTGGCAATTTCATGATAAATTCGAAACTGCGGTCCGTATAGACGGTAATAATGCACGGAATCGGCATTCCCGGTTCTTTGTCAGACGTTCTATCGTTAAACTGTTTACAAAATTCGGCGATATTCACACCCGCCGCACCCAACGCCGGCCCAATTGGTGGCGCAGGATTAGCCTGTTTCGCGGGGACAACCAGTTTTACAATCCCCTTCAACTCTTTCTTTGCCATTTTTTACTCCATTTTTTGTTTTTGGATTCGTGGTTCGATGTGGCGCATCCACCACGGTTTTGTTTTGCGCGCCTTTCACACGCCCGCCGACACAAATCGGTTACACCCGTT
>CAMVAR010000103.1 GCA_947165555.1 uncultured Pseudomonadota bacterium
CCCTGTCATATCCGACAATACCTGTAGACGGTTGCTGATAACTTGACAAATTCGGGTTTATTACATACAAAACACCGGATAACTTTACTATATTCGGCGCAATATTAATGCGCATCTGTAATAACTCGCGCGCTTCGTTGAAATATTCTGGATACATACCTCTGCAATCTATTCTCATATGCGGACCATCACGACCGTGTAGATGTATAATTACATATTTAACACTATCCTGGTCTGTGTAATATTTTACCGAATCCATAGGGGGGGCCCATCCAAGATTTGCATCCCAGTTCCAGTAAATCGTATCCACCTTGGTTGCATGCGGATTTGGTGTCGGGTTTGGGTTTGGTTGGGGTTCCTTGGTGCAATGGGTGGCAATTGCCATTAATGCCCCCAGGGGTAAAATCCGTGTTAACGATTTTTTAATATTATATGGGAATTTTTTCTTCATGTGTGAATCCTTTTTTGTTTTTTCGGGGTTCATGTTACTATTTTGACATAAAACACATATTTTGTCAACATGTTTTTCGTTTTCCCCGTTACCCCGGCGCGGACCGGGGTAACGGGAAAGGGCCGGGGTGACGGGGGGATAATGTTGGTATGGGGGTGTTACGGCCCGGTCCATCCGACAAAATATCCACGGGTATGCGTGTTGTCGATAAGAGTTTGTTCTGGGGTGCCGTTTGGGCGGGGGGCGTAATAATAAGATTTAACACCGAGAATGTTGTTGTTGTTATTGTTGTTGTTGGGGTCAATGAAATTGCTGTATTTGTTGTTTTCAACGGTTACCAATCGGCCATTGCATTTGACCTTGATGCCCCCCGGAAACTTTGGGGCTGTTTCGTTGGTACCATCGCTATCGGACCATCCTAAGCCATTACTGCCAATTCCCCAGGGAGACGTGTTAACACAATAAAGTGTTTCGTTGCCGTTGGTTGCAATTCGCGTAACACCCGAATTGGAATTTGGCAGGCATAATGACGTATTGTTTTGCCAGGTCCCCGTACAACATATATTAATGTCGTCGCCAAACTCTTTTGGGGTCCCTTCGTCACAGCAATTTGTTAGCCCATCATTATTTATGATTATTGGTTGGTTTGGGGCGGGACAATACAGCATGTCGTCGGTGATATTTTCTTTCTCTGTATCGGATACACAGATTTGTGTACTATTATTATAGTCGTGATTGGGGTACGCCTCGTTTTCCGTTGTACAACGTGTGTTGACGCAACTTTCGTTTTTATTTGCCGTGCCGGTGCGGTTCGCAAACCACCATAATAATGTTTCAACGCCGGTTTGTGTTTCTATAATTTTGTTTTGGGCCACGCTATCGTCAAGTATGGTCGTGTTTGGGTCCGATTGACAATTGCCCCAGATACGTTCGGCAATACGGCATTTTGCACATTCAATGGTTGCCGTTGCGCAAACATCTTTGCAGATGTTGTGCAGATGTTGTTGATTTGTCGGGGCGTACATTTCATTGTAAAAAGAGTATATAGTATCAGAACCCCCGGTTGTGGCAAGGTTTTTGGCCGCCATAATACGTCCGATGGCATCGTTACCCGCCGATGCAACACAGGACAAAACCTCTGGCCAGCATGCCGTGCGTTCCAATATAGAATGGCGATTTGGTGACAGATATATATCGTTGCATAAACCAAAATTTCCAGATATGGATTTGCATGTGTTGATAATACAGTTTTTTCCGACCTGGGTACAACTGGATATAATGGTGTCGTATGTTTTTGTCGTCGCAATTTCAGACATGCCCGTGTTCCATGTTTCGTCGCCAATGTTGCCAATCAATGCAACACACGATTGTTTAATGTCATCACACATCGCATTCGCCGAACGGTCCGCCATTACACCAAATATGGATAATGAACGCGCATCAAATTGTTCCAATGAATCATAGGATTTTGTTAGACAGTCGGTTGTTAACTGGGTACACGCGTGACGAATTTCTTCAAGTTTGGCGTCCTGGGCCAATTTTATTTGGGCCAGCGCATCTTCGATAAACATGTCCCATACGCGGTCGGCAATATCCTGGCAATTTTCGGTTGCGGTTTCAATATACTGTTTTTTCCCGTTCAAATAATTTACAAACGCACCCGATGCGTTCGCCGAAACCCATGTCTGATTTACCGATGGCCGCGTTATTAAATTCGTTAAATCGGATAAATTCGTCGTTAAAAATGCCGTGCCTGTTGTTGGGTCAATGTATTTGCCCGTCATGTCCAGACATTTTATTAAATCGGTCCCGCATACCGTCGTGTCTGTTAACATGTCAAGCATTTTCCGCTTGCATTCCAAAATGTCATCAGAATTACGGTTCTGGTATGCGTCCAGGCGTGACATGTCCAATAACGCGCCGCTTTCAAAAACCTTGGCGCGGGCCTGGTCTGATTGGGATTGGTATGATTTTAAAACGGTGTTGCAATCTTGTTCTATTAACATTTGGTACCCAGATTGGGCCAATGCCAATTCGTCTTCGTCGCATACCTCTAGTGCGGTTTCGCGGCATATTGGTGTGGCCGCGTTATATAACGAAATTCCGGATTTTGCCGTCGTTGTTGCACCAAGAAACGAATCGACCGTGTCAAATGCAGATTCAGAATTTAATGATAGTGATATTGGCGCCATGCTGAACCCTGATGCGCCGTCGTCATTGAATGTCGTATTTAATTTTTTCGCAATATTGTCCAACGCGCGTTTCGATTTTGTTCGGTCCGTGGTTGCGTAAAATGCGTCTTCGCCATCGGTTGATTGATTAATTGCCGTGACGTCCGCCGCATCCATGCCAACCATCAACAGGTTTTGATTAAAATTCAACATTTTGTCTTCGATTTTTGACATGCGCTGTTTTATGCCGTCAAATTCGTTCGCGCGTGCGGAACATGCACAGCGACGCAGATTTGCGTCTTTGGCCGCGCAGAATTCATCCATACATTCATAGTAAATTTCACGGCACCGCTTATAGTTCGTGGACAATACGCCCGATTCGGTTATCGTTGCTGCACGTGATTTCGTGCGCGATTGTGTCGCCACACGTGTCGTCGGGATTGCCGTACGTGATACCGTACGAGATTTTGTGGCCCCCGGACGTGTTGTTGCGCGTGCCGCGACCGTCGGACGTGATTGGGCGATGTTGGTGGTGCGTG
>CAMVAR010000104.1 GCA_947165555.1 uncultured Pseudomonadota bacterium
AGATTGCCTTGTGGCCGCGGGATGATGCGGACGATCACAGTGCGATTATGGAAATTCGCGCGGGTGTGGGGGGCGAAGAATCTGCGTTGTTTGCGGGGGATTTGTTTAATCAATATAAATCCTATGCGTTGCGGCACGGGTGGAAAATAGAAATTGTGGAAGAAAACGCGACATCGCTGCACGGATATAAGGAAATTATTTTTAAAATTGATGGTGACGGGGTGTTTGCGCGCATGAAATTTGAATCGGGTATTCATCGCGTGCAACGTGTCCCAGAAACCGAAGCCGGCGGTCGTATTCACACGTCTGCGGTGTCCGTCGCCGTCATGCCCGAGGCCCAAGATATCGATGTCAAAATAGAAGAAAAAGACATTCGTATTGATGTTTTTCGGGCGTCGGGTGCGGGTGGTCAACATGTTAACAAAACAGATAGTGCGGTGCGTATTACCCATTTCCCGACGGGAATTGTTGTTACGTGTCAAAACGAACGCAGTCAAATTCAAAACAGGGCGACCGCCATGGCGGTATTGCGTTCGAAACTGTATGAAAAACAGCGCGCCGAACAAGATGCCGCGCGCACCAGTTCGCGGCGCAGTATGGTTGGTTCGGGTGACCGCAGTGAAAAAATTCGCACCTATAACTTCCCGGAACAACGTGTGACCGACCATCGTATTAAATTGACCCTGTATAAATTGGACGATATTTTGGCGGGCGGCGAAGGACTGGATGAAATGATAGACGCATTGATTTCGGCGAATCAACTGGAACAACTTGCCGCTATGGAATAGGAAAAATTTACTCAAGGCTGTTTATGTGTCTAAATATCGCGCGCCGAAATCCCACCTGCGATGCAGTGTAGTCTGCGCAATGGTTTATAAATTGTACTGGTTAATTTGTTTGTAAGATTGGTTAATTATATAGTTATAGATACTTTGATATGTTTTTTGTGTTTTGTAAAATACGCAATAAAAACAGTTGGTTGTTTTATTTTGATAAAGTTGTTGTTTAGCGGGGTGGGGTGGTGCCATATTTTGTTTGTTAACGTGGTTTGCGCGTTTATTTTGTGCATGTTAAATGTTGTTTTTATGTGTGTTAAATTTTGCCTATATGTTTGTGTTGCTAGGCAATTCATTCTGGATTATGCATGTTGGGTTTCGTGATGCCGATTTGTTGTAAAATGTCATGGGGTGATGTGGGAAAAAGTTTCGCATCCGGCTGTGATTTTTTGTATTTATTTCGTGTTGAATTTGCTTGCCGGGGGACAAGGGACCCAAGGCGCATAATATATATTATGTATAGTTTGTCGTGTGGGACACGACCAACTATACATAAGCGGTCTGGAATTTAATTTAGTCGTGTGGGACACGACCAACTATACATAATATGATTCTTATAGTTTGTGCGGTCTGAATATGAATCTTGTTAGTTTGGCTGTTCTGGAATTTAATTTAGTCGTGTGGGACACGACCGGCTATACATAATATGAAACTTAATATGAATCTTATATTTTGTGTGGTCTGGCATTTAATTTAATCGTGTGGGACGCGACCAGCTATATACATAATATGATTCTTATAGTTTGTGCGGTCTGAATATGAATCTTGTTGTGTCGCTCTATTAGACGCGTGAACATACAAATATATGCCCGATAAAAATTTGCTCGCTATTAGACGCGTGGTTATTATGCTCGCTATTTCGGTTATGTGGCTAACTATTAGATGCCTGCGTGTATAAATATGTATTCGATGAAAAATTGCGCGCCATACATATATCAATGAAAATTTTTATGGCAAATGATTTTTTTGCGACCGTGGCGGTTTTATGCCAAAGTCAAATACATATTATTGGGTGTTTTTGTTTTGGTTTTTTATTTTCGTTGGCTTGTTTGTTTTAACAATTGTTATGGCGCGTGCGTAATGCGTAAAAAGCGCATTTTGGGTAAAATTTGGTAAAAATTATGAAAATCGCCCTATTTCGACCGCGGAATTTTGAAAAAATGGCGGATTTCTGCGGCTTTGCGGCGATTTTTGGGGTGGAAAAGTGGTGTGTTCGCCCCGCCCGCCGGATTTGTGCAATCATAACGCGAAATTTTATACGAATTCAATCAAATGTGTTTGCGCGTGGCAATAATAAAACCCGCCCTATTCTGGGCGGATTTTGTTTTATCTGTGCTTTTGCAGCCCTTGCATATAACAAATGGCGCGGCTTTCTTTGTAATTGGTCCAAATTACAGGATGCCTGTCTGTTATTTTTTTCAAATCCTTTAAAGTTTGTCGGGTTTCGGACGTAATGGCATCCGGACCGAATCGTACCAATTCGAATACAGCATCAACGTATCTTCTTCGGTGATCTGGGACAAAGTACCTTTCTTTGTATATTTCTTCGAATTCCGGGACGTTTCGACATACCTGGATATTATAATAATTCGGCGAGCCGCGATGGGTTTCGTGATGAATTTCAAATATCGGTGCCGTGGGTGCGATCTTATATGCGCGCACGGTGGGCCCCGGATTCCAACCGCCGAAATCGTGATACCAAGAATTCAACTTTTGGTGTTCGTATGTTTCGCACATTGTTCGCAAAAGTTTAAGGAACATTTGTTTTTCGATCCGGCGCCGATTCCCAGCCCGTTGTTCCAATGCTTCTTGTTCCATACGGCGTTGTTCACGCCGGCTTGGTCCAAGCCCAAAAAATTGTCTGATTTTGCCCATTATTTCACCTTGGCCGGTTCGAACAATTCGGACGGTTTTACCGCTTTTTCCTTTTGCTTAACATGTGTCAGCATTGCATCCAATGCCTTGCGTTCGAAAATCATTCCGCGTAACATAGTCAACGCATTTTGATTCTTGTTATAGAATTCAAAAACCTGTTTTGGGTCCGGATAGCGCGCGGCTTCGGCCCAGATGGCCTGTTGTAAATCGTCGCGTGTAACCTCTACCTTGTTCTGGGTACCCCACTCTGCTAAAATCAGCCCCAATTTGACGCGACGTTCGGCATCACGGCGCTCTTTTTTCTCGTCAAATTTGCAATTGTCGTCGCATTTGCCGTCATGATGATGTGCGTGATGGTGTTCGTGTTCGTCTTTTGCCATTTGTAATTCTTGTTCGACCAGTGT
>CAMVAR010000105.1 GCA_947165555.1 uncultured Pseudomonadota bacterium
GGCCGAGTCCGCGGTTGTTGTACAGCTCCGCGAGGTTTCGCAGATAGACGGTGTTCTCACTGTCGGCTGCCAGATCTTCCGCCAGCTCGATCATGTTTTATTGCCGGTTTCGGTTGCAGGAATTGTTTGCATCATTGCGCATGACGTTAGTGTGGAATTGGTACACCACCCGGCAAACGTGCTGTTGGCGCGGGTTGGAACACCGTAGACTTTAACGGCCGTCCCGGGCAGATATGTTGTCGGCATTCCGGTTGCGGACGCGGTTGCATTGATCATGTTTTGATAGGAAATATACCTATATGGACTTGACCATTCTGCGTATACATTTGCATCACCAAGACACGGCCACGATGTTGTGTCATATGGCATAATATATGGCTGTTGGTCGTCTATGCCGGGTATTTCGATTCCTTCCTCTTCTCCGGCCTCTGCCTGTTGTTCATCGGACAAATTGGCCATTTCGCATTCAATAATCCAGTCTGATATTGTATATCCATTGGTGGCTTCGGCACAGCTTCTTTCGGCTGCGGTTGTTATTCCTGTTATATCAAATGAGGTGCCGGTGTATAAATTTGTTATGTTATCTATCAGATTGTTCATTGTTTGGTTACAGAAAAATGATGCGGTTGTATTTCCACGCAGGTACAAGTCGATGACATTATTGCCGCTACTACCTGTTTCTGACTGACTTGCATAATATCGGTCATATAACACCTTGCTGTTACTGGATGCGTTGGTGTTATTATAATTATAAGAATCCAATCGTGCGTTGGTTACATATTCCGTTGTATATTGGCGTTTGTCGCGTCCCCAATAGGTTGTGTTTGTCGGGGATAAATTACCCGGAATCGGCGCAGTATCGGATGGATAGGTAATCGCGTATAGTTGCCCATTGTTGGCCAGTTCTGCCGAACCCGCGGTAAACCACAAATATCCGGTTGCGCCGTTACTGGCTTGGACCCGTTGAATTTTTCTTGTACCCAAAAGTTGCGTTTTGTCCGTGTCGGCCCAGAAATTTACGTCAATGTACGAATCTGGATTGGTAAAATCTGAAAAATTATTATAATATGCCGCACAATATTTCGGTGGGTTTGCACACGTGTCAAAGTTATTGGTAATTGTGTCATCAATATGTGTGTCACCGAAAAATGATATCATTTTACCAAGTCCACCTATTGAGTGATCTCCAACGGGATATAGATTAATACCGTACACATCTACATCGTTTGGATAGGATTCACAGCTGGCGTCGCATTCCTTGAAACATCGTTCATCGACCCCAAAACCACGAAATGCCGATGTGTATCCGGCCGCGATTGCATTCGGGTCAGTACAGTTATTTGATGAAGTGGTTGTCACACACGAATCGCCACTGGCCGTGTAACCGGCGTTACATGTCCATTGCGCGTGTAATGTAACGTCCGATGATGCGGCGGGAACATCGGTTATTGTATTGGTGCATGTTGCGGCATTTAAACACCAACCGGCAAACGTACTGTTTGCACGTGTTGCGGTACAGCCTGCAATAGTCATTGAAATCTCACCGGTGTGTATTGTTGGACATGTGCCGGTGAGTGTGCCACCATGCGTATTGTATATGATTGCCGCCAATGCGCCACCGGTTAATGTAAAAAATATGACGAAAATGCTAAAAAACCGCAGAATTTTCATTTATTCTCCCTTTCGTTTGTGGTCAGTATAGAACAAGTACACGCGTCATGGCAAGTGGAAAAATAAATATTTCCCCGCCATCCGGTCAGAATACAAGGGGGGGGTGGAAATTCACTTGCCTTTGATTAGAATAGTGGGTATTATTGGGTGATATTTTTATAAACGAAAGGTGAATTTATTATGGCGAATTTAATCGTAGATGGAAACTGGGCCGCCGCAGATGTCGCATACAGATGTGTTGACTTTGCCGCAATTTATCCCATTACCCCAAGCAGTACAATGGGCGAATTGGCCGACGAATGGTCATTTCAACACAAGAAAAATATATGGGGGGCAATTCCGCAAATAATTGAAATGCAATCCGAAGGTGGGGCCGCCGGCGCAATGCACGGCGCGTTGCAAATGGGGGCGTTGGCCACGACGTTTACCGCGTCCCAGGGGTTGTTGCTGATGATTCCAAATATGTATAAAATTGCCGGGGAACAAACACCGTTTGTTATGCATGTGGCGGCGCGCGCACTGGCGACACACGCATTGTCAATATTTGGTGACCACAGTGATGTTATGTCGGTGCGTTCAACGGGTTTTGCGCTGTTGTCGTCCCATAATGTTCAACAGGCCCACGATATGGCCGCAATTGCACATGCGGCAACCTTGCGTGCGCGGGTGCCGTTTTTACATTTCTTTGATGGATTCCGAACCAGTCATGAAGAATCACGTTTGGACCGGATTGGCGATGATGTGTTACGCCAAATGATTTTAACCGATGATGTGGCACGTTATCATGCCGCGGGTATGAATCCGGACAATCCGTCGATTCGGGGAACCGCGCAAAACCCGGATGTCTATTTCCAGGGGCGCGAGGCCGCAAATCCAATCTATGCAAAAACACCAGAAATCGTTCAACAGTGTATGGATAAATTTGCCGAACTGACCGGGCGACGTTATAATCTGGTTGATTATTATGGTGATAACAATGCCGAAAATGTCATTGTGGCAATGGGGTCGGCATGTGAAACGATTGAAGAAGTTATTGACCATTTGCCGGATGGTTTCGGACTGGTCAAGGTGCATTTGTATCGGCCATTCCCGGTGGATGCATTTTTGGCGGCGTTGCCAAAAACGGTGCGGCAAATCGCGGTTTTGGACCGCACAAAAGAGGCCGGCGCGATTGGCGAACCGCTGTACATGGATGTGAAATCGGTCATCGGTGACCGGGTTGCCGTTTTCGGTGGACGCTATGGTTTGGGGTCCAAAGAATTTAAACCGCGTGATGTGGCCGCAATTTTCGAAAATATGAAACGTGGAACATTACATCATAACTTTACGGTTGGAATCGAAGACGATTTGTCGGGTCTGTCGTTAAAGACGGATTCGGCATTTGCCGTTGAAGACCCAAATTTTAAAACTGCAATTCTGTATGGTATCGGCAGTGATGG
>CAMVAR010000106.1 GCA_947165555.1 uncultured Pseudomonadota bacterium
GGTATGGCACCGGGGTTGTTGCGCGATGGGCGTTGGGTCAACGCGGACAGCATTTAAACCAAACGAATTTTGGTTGTTCAAAAAAACCCGCAATCGCGGGTTTTTTATCTTTGCAAACCTAAGAGCCCGCGCATAAGCTCGAAGGGAAATTTACTTGGATTTGATATTGTTTGTTATCGATAATGATTTATAAATAACACCGGCTTCGTCAAACATGTCAAAAGAATGTTGTAAATCGTCGCGCCATCCGGCGATTTTTTGGGATTTATCGGTTGGCATATCCATGTATATAACTTCCCTAATACCGCTTTGAATAATTCCGCGGGCGCAATCCACACACGGCGGCAATGTTACATACATAACACAGTCTTTAAGAGCCGCCCCGTACAGAACCGCATTAAATATCGCATTGCGCTCGGCGTGTTCTGTAAATTTATATTTTTCAGGGCGAATTTTGCGGGTTTGAATTGTATCATCAACGCCGCGTGGAAAACCGTTATATCCGGTGGAACGAATTTCTTTATCTGGGCCGACGACCACGCATCCGACCTTGGTACTGGTGTCTTTGGACCATGTTGCGACCAATTTGGCGATGTCCATAAATCGCATGTTCCATTTGTCAGAAAATGTAAAGCCTTGTTGTTTTGCCATTTATTACCCTTTGGTTTGGTGTCGTACATCCTCTCTTGCACCTATACCTATACTAGAATATCATATAGAAAATTCAAGTTTTTTGTTCACTTTTGAAATTTGTGTGTTATGCTTGTCGCTATGACAAAGACATATTCTGGATTTATTGCAATTATTGGCCCGACAAACGCCGGGAAAAGTGCCCTTATGAATCAAATCATGGGGCGCAAGGTTTCAATTGTTTCGCACAAGGTTCAAACCACGCGAACAAACCTGCGTGCCGTGAAAATGGTGGGTGCGCGTCAGTTGATATTTGTGGACACCCCGGGGGTATTTCGCCCGAACCGCCGCCTGGACCGCGCGATGGTCGGTGCGGCAATGGATGCTTTATCGGATGCAGACGCGGTTTTATTGATTATTGATGCCACACATGGCATAACCGACACGGTGCGCGGATTGATTGAAAAAATTCGCGACCACAAGAATATTTTTGTGGCGTTAAATAAAACCGATGCGATAAAGAAATCTGAATTATTGCCAATTGCGGCGGAATTAAATATTTTGGCACCGTTTCGTGATATATTTATGATTTCGGCAATGAAAAATGATGGAATTACGGAAATGCTGAACACGTTGGCGACCGTGATGCCGGAATCGCCATATTTGTTTGATGCGGCGGATGCGGTCGATGTGCCGGATAACCTGTATTTGGCGGAATTGACACGGGAAAAGATTTATCGATATATACACCAAGAATTGCCGTATCACATAAATGTCGTGACCGAACGTGTTGATGTTGATGGTGATGGGGTTTTGGATATATATCAAAAAATTGTGGTGCAAAGTACGGGGCATAAAAAGATTGTTGTCGGGCGTGGGGGGCAAACTTTGCGGAAAATCGGCACCGCCGCACGACACGATATCCAAAACCAATGGGGTGTGAATGCGCGGTTGCACCTGTTTGTGCGGGTGGAAGAAAATTGGGAAAACATGGCGGAAAATTACACCGACCAAGGATTAGAATTTAAAAAATAAAAAAACAAAAGGACACAAAAATGAAAAAAAATGTAAAAAACTTGACCTTATTATCGCTATTGGCACTGGCCGGGTGTGCGGGTGGTAAAACTGTTGTGACGGATGCGTCGGCATCACGGATGCGCGATAATACTGAATTGTACCCCGAACAGGATTCGTTAGAGCGTGCCGAAATAAAACGTTTGGTAGATATAGAGTTTGCAAAACAAGATTCTATCTTGAAAAGAAGCAGGGGGCAGGCAAGATGAAAAATCTAAAAATTCGTCCGGGCTATAAAACACTTGCTTTGTTTTTTGGTATGTTGTTTGTTTCATGCCGGCATGAAAATGTTATTTTGGAAAAGGGTTCGACCGGTATGCGTGTCAAAGATATTAAAACCGGTGTTGAAAGAATTTATACCACAGGCTTATCAAATGATGTACATACGGTACGGATACGGAACAATATTATGCCGTATTTCATGGTTGGTGATACCGTGCGTTTTGCATCGCCTGCGTATGATAAACATGCGGTTTTAACCCCAACGAATGCCGATTTGTATTTCGACCGGAAAACCCTAACCGAACGTTATGAAGACACGTTATGGGCAAAACAATTTGAATACGAATGGCAAAAGGTTTGCCGTGAATGGGATGAAAAAAGCAAATAAATGCTGCATACATCGGATTTTGATTTTGAATTACCACCGGAACTAATCGCGTCGCATCCATTGGAACGGCGCGATGCTTCGCGTATGTTGGTGGTTGTGCCAAATTCCCCTCTGGCCAGAGGGGTGGTGGGTGAAACCCACCGGGGTGTCGCGGAATACCGTACATTACCGTATAATTCTAAATTAAAATCTCGTGCACGTGAATTGCGTCATGCCGGCAGTTTGCCCGAAGCATTATTGTGGAAAGAAATCAGCGGTAAGAAAATAAATGGATTAAATTTTAATCGTCAGACAGTAATTGGTAATTATATAGTGGATTTTTTCTGTCCTAAAACAGGTTTAGTTATAGAGATAGATGATAAGGCATCACATGATTTAAAGGGTGCTTATGATGAAAAACGCGAACGATTTTTGATTTCATTGGGTTTAACAACATTGCACATTCCGGCTGAGGATGTATTAAAAGATATTTCTTCTGTTGTTGAATGGATACGGCGACACCCCGGCACTTCGTGCCACCCCTCTAGCCAGAGGGGAACTTGTTTCGGTTTCCAAAAAAAATATTATGAAAATGAAGATGACGATTTAACGTATGTTGGCACAGAATGCGGCGGTGTTCAAAATTCCCCTCTGGCCAGAGGGGTGGTGGGTGAAACCCACCGGGGTGTCGCACTAGAAGATAAACATATTCGGGATTTTTTGGATTATATTCAACCCGGCGATGTTGTTGTGTTTAATAATTCGCGGGTTATTCCGGCCCGCTTTGATGCAGACGACCATGAAATCACACTGCA
>CAMVAR010000107.1 GCA_947165555.1 uncultured Pseudomonadota bacterium
ACTGTATCGAATGGTAAGAAAGTCCTATTTTATGCCAAATGTGACATATTCACACACGGCGATTCGGGTAAAATAAACCTAGCCATTGATAATTTTGTAATAAATTCGTTGTGAATAATGCCCGAACAAATAATCTGTAAATTATTGTAAAATCGTAACTGGCGGTCTGGTATGTTCAAATCGGCAAACGGGCTGGATTAAAATGCCTGTTTAATCCATTTAACATGAAATCCATGAATAATTATTACGTCAAAACGCGCATCGCCCATCCATCGTTTCTTTAATAAATATGTTTCCGCCGCCGCGCGCAACCGACGGATTTGCGTCCATGTTATCGCGTCCAGTGCGGCGGTTATCGTTTTGCGCTTTTTAACCTCTATGAACACTATCAAATTTCTGCGTTTTGCAATTATGTCTATTTCGGCGCGGCCCGTATGTCGCCCAGTGGTGTATCGCCGTTGAACAATTCGAAACCCGTGCAACATTAAAAACGCACACGCCAAAATTTCAGAAAAAATTCCTGTTTTATATGAATTCATATTAATCTAATGCTAAAACGCATATGGTTTGGCGACAAAGTTATCCATTGATTGACGTATATTACGGTTACTGTCTTCGGATAGTATTCCGCAATCAACAATATCCAATTCGCCATGATATGCAATCATCAGCGGGTCGTACGCGTTGTCCGAACTGGCCCACTTGTCGGTTCCGGCATTTGGTGCGCCATATTTATCAACGACATTTTTCCACCATGCCATGATTTTTTTATCACGTTGATTTACAAATTTATTGGATGCGCCCTCGTATTCGTCGGCATCATTTTTATAAACTATTTTCCATACAACATTATCGGTTGCATTACTGGTAAAAAACACATCAATTGTTTCACCGGTATTTGTCCGCACCAAATGCAATTCGGATGCATACAACAACCCACGATTTCGTGCCAATGAATTAATACACTGATTTAATTTTTCCGGAATAAAAATGCCACGTTGTTGACATTCATAGTCCAGATTATCCCGCCAATCGGGGTGTATAGAATATACAACACTGCCCTTTGGGCGATTCACATACAATCCTGTTTCGCGTGCGGTCATTTGTGCCACATCAAATGTCATTCCCAACATAATACCGGCAATATCAAAACCTGCGACGGCAACCGGTGTATTTCCGGTATTTATTGCAACATTGGTAACGGCGCATTCACCAACGTCTGCCGACGTTTGTTCTATATCATATTCTGAAAAATCTTGGGCAACATCGTTTTCCGCAAACTGTTCATAGTCAAATTCATCTTCTGCATGCAGTGGCGTGACACCAACAAATCCAAAGATTGCAAATACCATTAAAATAAACTTCATTTGACCCCCCCGGGTAAAATAATTTTTTCAACCAAAAAACTAAACGCTAAAGACGGGTCCCATCCTTTTTCAATAATTTTTCTTAGACTTTCCGGGGAACGAACCTGGCCTATGATATTTTCATTGATTGCCAGATACATTGTTCCGCGTGTAATTATCGGTTCGGCCCCCATATCATTTGGTTTTGTCCATGTTTTTAATTCGTAATCTACACGAAAAAAATTGCTGTTATCCGGTTTATATATTTCATCAAATACGGTAACGGTTTGTCGCACACCGGCGGCCGCCATTTCGCGCAACCCCGGCGCAACATCGCGTTGCCACTGTTTATAAACCCCCGGTGCCGCCATCACATATACCGGTGACATTGTCGATGGTGTCGTGCGCCGGTCTATATTATCAACATCGGGATTAACATAGAAAAAATCAACCACAAATTTCTGAATCAGCCAATCGCGCAACCGACGATTTCCAATTTCGGACGCCGTTTGTGGCAATGCGGGACGGTCCGCATCCACACCCGTGCGCAGAAAGTGCGGCTCAACAATGGTTTTGTTTGATACATCATGATACATCGCCGCAATAAAAATCATTGCGAAGACGCCAAACAATGTTAACAATCCAATAAGATATCCAAATATTCTTTTCATTCCCGATACGCGTTAAATCCTGCTATGTAATATCCCAATGTTTGTGGAAATCGCGCAACATCACGTGCGACATCAACATACGCGATAATGTTAAAGTCCCCATTTAAATTTGACCGCACCGTCGCACGAACAATCCATTTGCCACCACGTTCCGATACCGTGCCATTGGGCCGAACAAAGATTTTGTTTTGGTCAACCTGCCAACGGTCACCAAATGATTCACGCGCCCGGTACAATGGTAAAACATCATCGCTGAATCTGCCGTACAACGAATCACCCGATAAACAATATATATCACATCCATCAAATGCCGGTGCGGCGGTGTTTATACGCATATTACAAACACTGTCGCGACCACAGGTACCCCACATTTTTTCATTAGATTCCACATTATCAGAAATCGTGAACCACTTTTTAGTAAATATCCCAACAATGGCCCGTTGTTCTGATACATAATACGGTACATCACGTGGCGCGCCATTATCACGATTTACAATTTGCCATTCGCCGCGAACCGCATTGACATAGATAACCAACGGATTAACGGTGCGATTTTTCTGTAACCATGGCAATGCAAATGCGCATACCACAATCAATAACAGTGTTACAGATATCCAAATTGCCATTGTTCGTGAAACGGCAATTTGTTTTCCAGCCACGGATGCAGATGTATCAAAATCGTCCGGATAATCCACTTGCTCTCTCCTGGGGTGGGGACATCAAATCCTATGCGCGATAAACCATCATACATGCGCATGGGCTTAATTTCAATTCGTTTGTATCGTACCCGACACCAACCGGTTCGCGGTCATAAATCTGGCCACAACCGGCCAATATCAAACCAACAAACAACCCAAAAATTATTTTTTTCATATCTTTCCCCTTTGTACGTCCGTTTGAATTATAAAAAAATTCTGCGCCCCCGGTCAAGTGTAAATATGCACACTAAAACTGGGTTTCAAATGACAACAAGAAACGGCGTTCGCGGTCGTGTTTACCAATTTTTAATGGCCAACCCCAACTGAAATTCATTGGCCCCATTGGTGTGTTCCAATAAATCCCCACACCGACGGACG
>CAMVAR010000108.1 GCA_947165555.1 uncultured Pseudomonadota bacterium
TCAGCGGTTGTGGTGTCGTGATTTGGAATCCGGAAAGGTAATGGGGACCGGCGAACGGGCGGCGAACGGGTATGTGTTAACCAATGCGCCGGTTGAATTGTGTGATGTGTCCGGGAACTGTATTGAATGTTTTGGTGACCGCAAGTGGTGTGCCGGGGTGCCACGTGGTGTGTGGAATCCGGAATATGGTGCATATACCCGTATGGGAAACGATTCGGCAACATATTCATCGGTTCAAAAAAGCGGATGTTTTACATGGCAATTGGAAAAGCCATCGTGTGCCGATGGTGAAAGTGCGATTTTACAGGGTGATGAATGGGTTTGTGTCGTTGCAAAATCTGGCACGGGAACAATTGGGCGTTCGCCCGCCGTTCGCCGGACCGGTACGATGCGTATTCGTCGGTAAAATTGACAAATTATACAGGTGAATAATTTTTCCTGTATTTTTTTGCCCGGTTTGATTTGTTTTTCTAATATTTTTATGTTATAATGCCCAATATGCAGAGAGAATGGCAATTAAAGAGTGTATAATATGCCAAGTAAAAAATTGGATTTTAAAACCGGTCAATATGTTGTTTATCCAACCCAGGGGGTTGGCAAGTTGGTTCGTACCGAAGAACAGGTTATCGGTGACCAAAAAATAAAAATGTTGGTAATCGATTTTGAAAAAAGTCGTATGACGTTGCGTGTGCCGTTGGAACGCGCGGAAATTTCGGGGTTGCGCCCGTTGACGACGGCAAAAAAAATGGACGAAGCGATTGCATCGGCCAAGGGTAAGGCCGGCGCAAAGCGTATGATTTGGGCGCGGCGTGCGGCCCAATACGAAGAAAATATTAACTCTGGTGACCCAATGAAATTGGCCGAGGTTGTGCGTGACCTGCAACGGCGTACGGCGACGGATACGATTCCGTTTTCGGCGCGACGTCTGTATTTACGGGCCCTGGAACGTATGGCCCAGGAATTTGCCGTGTTGCATAAAATGGATGTGGACGCGGCGTCTGAAAAAATCGAAGATATTTTGGGGGTTCCAAAAGAAATCGACCTAAATGCGGTCGAAGAAGACGAGGAAGACGAAGAAGATTATTCCGAGAATAGTGATTAGTTCCCACTTCGCCACTTCGTTGAAACTTTGTGGACCAGGAGTTTAATGTTAGAAATTATTTACGGGTGCGAATGCACCCGTTTTTTTATCTGTTTCGTGTAAATATATTTTGCCATGCGGCGCGCCGTTTTGCAATAATCGCGGTCTGTTCGCGTTCTAGGTCCATAATTTGTCTTTCCAATTTAGTGTATTCTTGCAGTTTTTCCTTGTACTTACAGATTGTTTTTGTGCAGTTCATATCGTTTGACATATATGGACAATAAAATTCTTTGACATCGGAATCATCCCCAAGATTTGTAAAATGATCAGATAAGGGATCTGTTGTTGCGTTTCTGAAAATTGTAACCTTGCATGGGTCGGTTTCACCCCAATCGTTTGGTACAATATAGTCTTGGACTTTTGGTACAAAAAATCCTTTGGTTGGTTGTATGCGGTTGGGAAAGATGACTTCGGCAATATTGTATTGTTTTGAATATAAATTGCCGATTTTATCCAACATATTAAATCCTGCGGTTACCAGTTTAAACCATTCGTTTAATTTGTTCATGTTGTGCCCTTTTTGTAACTTTGATAATATTGACTATATTACAAATTATTATTGTGTCAAGAAAAAAGCATCGATGTTGCTTACATTGTGAAATCTTCGCCAAGGTATACTTTTTTGACCATTTCATCACGGATAATTTCATCGCTAGTCCCGTGTTTCAAAATTTTTCCATCGTGTAAAACATAACTGCGGTCGGTAATACCAAGGGTTTCGCGTACATTGTGGTCGGTTATAATTACACCCAGACCACGATTTTTTAACTGGGATACCAGGCCACGAATTTCATTTACGGCAATCGGGTCAATTCCCGCAAATGGTTCGTCCAATAATATAAATTTTGGGTCGTTTGCCAATGCGCGCGCAATTTCAACGCGGCGACGTTCACCGCCCGATAGTGCGGTTGCCGGACTGTGCCGCAGGTGTGATATAGAAAATTCATCCAATAATGTGTCCAATTTTTGTTTTCGTTTTTTTGCACTGGGTTCGACAATTTCCAATATGGCCATGATGTTTTGTTCCACACTTAATCCGCGAAAGACACTATTTTCCTGGGGCAGGTAACCAATGTGCAGGCGCGCCCGTTGATGGAACGGCAGGTGGGTTATATCCTGGGAATTTAAAAATATTTGTCCGCCCGTTGCCGCCAATTGCCCGGTTATGCAATAAAATGCCGTCGTTTTTCCCGCACCGTTTGGTCCCAACAGGCCGACCGATTCGCCCTGGGCCGCGGTCATCGATATGTCGCGCAACACTATGCGTTTGCCGTATGTTTTTGATAAATGTTCAATGCGCAGTATAGATTGTTTCATATTCGTATCACCAATTGGTTTGCGTGTGTTTCGTGGCCATCGCTGGATTTAATTCGAACGTGGCCGGATAATGTAATGGTTTTATGCGTGCGGTCGTATTCGCCACTGTTTGCGGAAAAATTGTATACAATATTTTTACCGTTTGTATTTTGGGTTTTGTATCCTGATACCCGGTCCAGATAAATTATATTGGGCTTTTCGTATTCTTGGCGACCGGTTTGGGCCGTTATTTTAAATGGTTCACCGTGTTCGTCAACGCCTTCGAATGATGCGCCTGACATTTTGAATTGATTGCTGATAATATCGGTCATATTTATTGCGGTTATTGGCGACCATAGCAATTGATGGGTAAACAGTGTACCTGCAACAAGTGATGCAATCATAACCAGACCCCATCCGGTAAAGAAAAACTGCCACAGGCGTTGCCAACGTCGATGTTTGTAAAATATAATAAAATTACGTTTATCTTTTCGTGTCATCAATATAAGTTTAGCGCGTTACATTTAAAAAATCAATTTTTTATGTTTTGTGTTGTGAGCTTTTTATGATATAATGTGTCACACAGAGAGAGATTTTATAATGAAAAAAATAAT
>CAMVAR010000109.1 GCA_947165555.1 uncultured Pseudomonadota bacterium
GTTAACCGCATCGCTGGTCTTTATCATTGTTTTGGACATACCACCACGTAACGAAACATAGCCGCGCAACCCAAACCCAACCGCCGAATTTATTCCGAACACAATACATGCACCACACACAATATATTTTTTCATGCCCGCCCCCACTATTTAGATTTGTCCGACCATGATTATAGAAATTTTATCCGCGCGTATGCAATATTATTTTTTTATTGTCAAACACATACATTTTTTATTACAATACAAACATGGGAAAGGTGTTTATCGGAATCATTATCGGCACATGTATATATACTACTGGTTATGCAGCCACACGACCGGCGTCGGTGTACGTAAATCCGGAATCATATGCCTATATGTACCCATACCTATCTAATCAAATGCGCACCGATTTGAATCCCGGCACAACGGTTGGGCAAACGAATAATCCAATTGATGTAATTGTTCGAACCACGCCATTATCCCCACCCCGGCGCGTTGTCCCGCGCACATCTCGCATTATTTCTACAAATGCCCGCTCGGCAACGACGCCCACCCCAAACGCCCCACAATCAACACGACGCGTTGTTGCACGTTCGGCAACGAACACCGCTCCGGCCGTCACAAATACCTTAACTACACCCAACATGACAACACGCGCACGTTCGGGACGCACCGACCCGAACACGGTTATGCGCACCGCCGGCAATACAACCGTTATTAATTACGATGGTATATCAACGGCACGTTGCCTTGCGGATTATACCGAATGTATGGACCGCTACTGTGTTCGTGAAGAAACGCGCTATAACCGCTGTTACTGCAGTGCAAAGTTGGCACAAATTGATGCAAAGTACCAAAATACTATCAATGACTTGATTATCCAAATAATACAATTACGTGGTGACGGCACATGGTCTGAGGCCGAAATGAACCAATATTGGATGGAACGCGTTGGCAATTATGTCGGCGAAAATTCATGGGAAAACCTGAACAACGCATTAAACATACAGTGGCCGACCCCCGACGAACGCAATCGTGGCCAGAATGCGTTTTTAACAGGCCATGATTATTGTATTAATCACCTGCGCGCATGTGCGGCGGGGGCATCAAACCTGCGCGACGCATATCGGTCCCAGATATCGCGCGATTGCCAAACATACGAAAAACATTTGTTACGCATTAAAACCGCCGCCGAAAGCATCGTACAAAATTATAGTGAATAAATCCTATTCGGACCGGTGCATTGTTTCGCATAGCACATTATGACGATATATATTTCGCGCCAAATCATCACTGATTTTATTCCAATCATCAATGTGCCCATATATAATATCACACGGACATGCGGTGATTGGCACACTATTGCCCAATTGTGTATTTTTTGCGCAACCCGTCACGAATATCACGCACACCAATATTACCTGTTTTTTCATAAACATCCCTTTGTATATTAATTGATTTGATTATTGATTGGTTTTGCATAGTTGCGGCATCTATCATACATTTTGCCCGCCCCATTTGCCGTCCCCAAAAAAACACACCAACCAACGCCACGCATGCGATGGCGCAAACATAAAATCGCGTCATAAATTTTTTCTCCTGGACTAAAAACGCGCCATATTGGCGCGATTATTTTATTTATTGATTCATTGAACCAAAGAAATCCGTATTCGTTTTGGTCAATCGTAATTTATCCAACAAGAATTCCATTGCCTCTAGTGTTCCCATTGGGTTTATTATACGCCGCAACACGTACATTTTCGATAAAGTATCTTTGCCGACCAACAAATCTTCTTTACGCGTACCCGACTTGGTAATATCAATTGCCGGATACACGCGTTTATCAGACAATTTACGGTCCAATATGATTTCACTGTTGCCGGTACCCTTGAATTCTTCAAAAATAACTTCATCCATTTTGGACCCTGTATCAACCAACGCGGTTGCGATTATGGTCAAACTGCCCCCGCCTTCGATATTGCGCGCGGCCCCAAAAAAGCGTTTTGGTCGTTGCAACGCATAGGCATCCACACCGCCGGTCAAAACCTTGCCACTGGATGGGACAACGGTATTATACGCACGCCCCAATCGCGTAATAGAATCCAATAAAATTACAACATCTTGTCCGGCTTCGACCAAACGTTTTGCCTTTTCTATAACCATTTCGGCGACCTGGATATGACGTGCGGCGGGTTCGTCAAAGGTTGATGATATAACTTCGCCTTTGACACTGCGTTGCATATCAGTTACTTCTTCGGGGCGTTCATCAATCAACAAGACAATCAGTTTTACATCCGGATAATTTGTTGCGATTGAATGCGCGATATTTTGTAACATAACCGTCTTGCCGGTACGTGGCGGCGCAACGATTAGCGAACGTTGTCCCCGCCCCGTTGGCGATATAAGGTCAATTACACGTGCCGACAAATTGCGACCACGGTCGGCATCACCGATAACTTCCATCTTTAACTGTTCATCGGGATACAATGGCGTCATATCATCAAAAGATACGCGATGACGTAATTTTTCCGGCACATCGCCATTTGCGCGTTCTATGGTTTCCAACGCGAAATAGCGTTCTGATTCGTTTTGTGGGGCCTGAATCTGACCTTCGATATAATCACCGGTTTTAAGGCCGTATTTTTTGATTAAAGTTGGCGACACGTACAAATCATCCGGCCCGGCCAAGTAATTGCTTTCCGGCGCGCGCAGGAATCCGAATCCATCCTGCATCCGTTCCAACACGCCATCGCCAATAAGTGTAATTTTTTTATCAGCGGCAAATCCGCGCATAACGGCGAAACGTAATTGTTGTACATTTAATTGCGATGGGTTTTCAATTCCCATATCTTCGGCCATTTTCAACAGCTGTTGTGGCGATTTTGCCTTAATTTCATTTATATGCATAAAAAATCCTTTGTTGGAAATAAACGTGACACAGAACGCGCCAGACACCCATCATTCGGGCCCAAACATTATAATATATTTTGCATTCAAAGTCAAGATATTATAATACCCACCCACGATTTTGCATAACATTTCCAAAAAAGCGTTT
>CAMVAR010000110.1 GCA_947165555.1 uncultured Pseudomonadota bacterium
ATTTTATGGCTTTGGGTGGTTTGGAACATGTCGGCCAAAATATGTACGTATATACATACAAAGGCAAATATCTGGTTGTTGATTGTGGTATGGGCTTTTTGGAAGAAGAAATTGGGGCAGGTGATGTTCAATATTGTGACACAACTTGGTTGGAAAAACATAAAAAAGATGTTGTTGCATTCGTTATAACTCACGGTCACGAAGACCACATTGGTGCATTGAAATTTATTTGGCCAAAGTTCAGAAAGCCGATTTATTGTACTCGTTTTCCGGCTGAAATTTTACGTCGCACATTTGACGGAATTGAAATTGATTATAACCCAGAAAAGGATATTATCGAATTTGCAGCAGATGGTGCAGAATTAAAATTGGATCCTTTTATTGTTGAAACATTCCATGTTTCACACTCGATACCCGAAGCACAAATGTTAATCATTAAAACGCCGGCCGGTAAAATATTACATACGGGGGATTGGACATTTAATGATGCAAATCCAATCGAAGCACCAACAGATTATGCACGTTTGGCGGAAATTGGTTCGGATCCTAAATTGCTGGCATGCGTGTGCGATTCCACATCCGCAGAACGTCAAACACCACAAACCACCGAAGAACAGGTTCGTGAAACTTTAACTGAACTTATGAAAAATGCTCCGGGACGTGTGTTGGTCACAGGATATTCGCGCAGTCTGGCACGTATCAAAATGTTTTCAGAGGCTGCACGTGCGGCCGGCCGTGTCGCATGTATCAAAGAACGCAGTAATCCGAACCCTGTTCCATATGTCGGATTACCAGAATTCCGTGAAATTGGTATTGAATATGGATATTTGAACAAAGATGATGTTTATACTTTTGATGAAATCAAAGATTTACCTGCGGAAAAACAGGCTATATTCTTAACAGGTTCCCAGGGTGAAAAGTTTGCTATGTTAACACGTCTTTGCAATGGCCACGTAAAGGAATTAAAATTGATGCCAACTGACACTGTTATTTTCAGTGCAATTATTATCCCAGGCCGCGAACAAGATGTTTCGTTCCTTTATAATAAATTGGCACGCATGGGTATTAAAACATACACCATATTTGATACAGACCATTTGCACGCTTCTGGACACGCCGGTCGTCCAGAATTTGAACGTTTTTATGATATGGTTCATCCCCAGGTTTCAATTCCAATGCATGGTGAATTTATATCTGAAATGTTAAACGGCAAAATGGCTATGGAACGTGGTGGGGCAAAACATATGATGATTGTCCACAACGGCGATATTATCGCATTAAAAGATGGCACTGAACCATACGTTTGTGAATCAATCCCAACCGGATTTGTTGTTATGGAGGGCGAAACCGAACGCAGTGCGGACGACCCTGTATATAAAACACGTAAAAAAATCGCATCGAATGGCGCAATATTCGTCACGTTGCCAATCGATAAGCGCGGTTTTCTTAAGGGCGTTCCAGAGGTTTCCAGTGCCGGTATCTTTGAATCTGACGATACAGGATTTATGAAACGCCAAATTCAAATTGAAATCACACAAGCAATTGATAAATTAACAAAAACAGAACGCAAAAACCGCGATAATTTATACAAAGCGGTCCAGGTTGCATCAAACAAGGTTGTTCGGGCCAGCCTGGGGGCGGATAAAAAGCCACAATACAGCGTTCATTTTGTTTTGAAATAATAAAATATACCGCCCAATTGGGCGGTTTTTTAGTAATAAAAATATCCTTGTATTTAATTCGTTTTTGTTGTAGCATGCCGAATGTCAGAAGGTGTTTTTCTGATGGGGTGTAGAGACCCGTTATAAAAGAGCGTCCAAATAATATTTATATTTGGATGATAAATACTCCAACTGTAATTGGGTTGGAGGGCGCGCGAATAATGCGAATGCAAAATAAGCGGCACAATTTCTCTTTTACTTGTCTCTAACCTCCAACCGCTCTTTGATTATAAGTGCGGTTTTTACATATTGCCATGGGAATAAAAGGCAGAACAAAAAAGGAAGGGAAATCATGAGTCAGGATTTACGTCTTTATTCTTTATCATTATTGATAGTTTTAATGTTATGGACTGCGCCGGTGCGTGCAAGTTATATAACAGATACTGGATGTCCAACACTGGCTGTACCAATACAACTGAACGATGGCGACATTTGGCACTCGGGCAGTGAAGAAGATGGCGACTGGATGGATTTGCGTAATTTATACCCTTTGTCTGGAAATGCACAATTCACCAGTAATCAAGGTGATTATGGAAACGATTTACAAGATTGCAGTTTATCTGTTGGTTCTGGTTCGTACTATGACGGCGGCAACCACCTTTGGGTATTGGATGATAATTTGACATGTGATTTTGTGGGCAATGATAACGGCGGCGATTTCAGGGCTGGTGAAGTGGAGTATTAAAATAACATGTTTACGCATGAAATACAATATCATAAAACATTAAATCCAAAAATTTGGATGCCGGACAACACGATGGATCCGGCGGTTCGTCGTGTAATAGTTTCAATTGCGGCAGACTTTATTGATTATATGCATGCGATTGGGTTCCAGATTACACGCAAAGATATCTTGGATATAGTTATATATGGTTCGAACGCAAACTATTTTTATGATAAAAACAGCGATATTGACGTCTATATTTTGGCAGATCTGGATGAGATTCAGGAAAAATACAAAGATTTAGACTTTTTCACACTTTATAAATCGCTTTTGCACACTTGGCGCCGTCAATTTAAATTACAGATTCGTGGTTTGCGCATAGATTTATCGTTGGAAAACGTGCATAAGCCAAAACATGCACCGGGTTGGTGGCGTTCCGGGCCTGCATATTCGATAATGCATAATAAATGGATACATGAATTGGTGCGAATTGACGATAAAACATTGCGTGAATATCGTCGTTTGGCGAAACAACAGGTGAAAACCGTTTTGCAACAGGCGCGCGAAGTTGTCGCGTCCAACGGTCGTTTGGATGAATTGGTCCATCTGCAACAAAAATTGCGTGATGACGC
>CAMVAR010000111.1 GCA_947165555.1 uncultured Pseudomonadota bacterium
ATGATAATGTTGTTACATTTTTTAATACAACCATCATGATTTGACGCGCAAACACCAACGCACGACAACGCCCATTCCCGCAAACCGCATCATAAGACACGCCCAATTTTTCACACATAGATTTCACAATAACAATTGGTGATTTTGATTTTTTTAATGTATCGGCCAATAATCTTTCGGCGATGTTCGCATCAATTGATTGTCCCATCAATTCAACGTATGTTTTTACCTTGTTCACTATACCTGCAACCACATGACCATTTGCACCAATACGCCCCGCCAACATATCCGCCATATCAGCCAAAACACCGGCACGCTCGAACATTGTGCGCCGTACTGCACGTGTCGGCGCAATAATATCCGCAACCAATCCGGATGCAAACAAAGATTGCGCCCGATGGTCAAAGCCCGCCAATTTACCCGGCGCCGAATCAGACACCAACACAACATTTTTACCGGCACCACGCAAATCAATTATTAATTGTAAAAATTCGTCACATGTCGCACGCTTGCCGGATAAAACCTGGACATCATCCATAATAAACGTATCACAATTACGACAATAATCTTTGAATGCAAATATTGTTTTGTTTTGCAATGCACGCGCAAATTCGGCAACAAATCCCGCCCCCGTCATCATAACAACACGCCCCGCCGATTCGGATGCGATACATCCGGCCAACATGCTTTTGCCACATCCGGCCGGTCCATAGATGTATAGTGGTGAAAAACTTGCCGCGCCACTTGCCATTTTTTTGCACGCAGATACCACAAACGCATTTTCATCCGAACACACAAATGAATCAAAACCATTTTGGTGTTTAACATTTTCCAAAATCGGGGCGGTATATGTTTGGCGATTATTATCATTCGCATTTGTTCGGCACGATGACGGCATCGCAACATTTATAACACCAACACGTATCGACAAACCATTTTGCGCCGCCACATCCGCCAATATATTAAAATATGTTGCATTTATAAAATCCGCGGTAAATTGATTTGGTGCCCCCAAAATCAGGCAACCATCAACAACTTCAAAATTCAGACCCGCAATCCATGATGAATAACACGCCGCATCCATTCTGGCCGCAATTGCAGATTTGATTGCGCCCAAATCGATTTGTGTATTTGTCATCGTTGCCTGCATGCCGTTTCTCCTTTTGAACCGTTGTTTCAAAGAGTTTCCTGCCCGGACAAAGTGTGCAAAAACCATCCGCACAAAAACGCCAATTTCTTTTGAACTTTGGATTAAGTTCGCAAAAATCAGTGTTTATTATATGCCCTACTTTTTACTCTCTCTCTCGCTTTGTTATTTGAAACCTAACCTTTCTGACTACGTTTGATAATTTATAAAATTCATTTTGATTTGCAACCGAACATTGCCCAATTTTTGAAAATTTATTTTTTGACAACGATTCGGATTTTTGCCGGTTTTCCGCGCTTTGTATATACACTGTATAGACAAGATTTTTTTCACACACGAACGTATCCGGCATCCTGTTTTCTTATCAAGCCCTGTAATTCCAAGATTACCAATTCCCGTTTAATTTCCGGAATCGTTTTTTTGACAATCTCTGCCAATACAGATTCAGAGATTGGAATTGTTCCAATTTTATCCAATATCACATTTTCCGATTCGGATTTTTTTTCATTTTTTGATTCATTTTTTTGAATATTAAAAAAATCATCTGGGCCCTGGCATAAAATTGCGTTTCCGGACCGAATCAGTGAATTTGGTCCAACCGCGCGCGAATCCGCCGGATGTGACGGTATGGCATAAATCTGTCGTCCATATTGCATTGCGAATGCCACGGTCTTCATGCTACCTGAATTCGAATCAGCTTCGGATAAAATTAATTTATTACCGATTCCGGCAATGATACGATTGCGTTGGACAAAATTTGTACCATTTGGCACGAATCCAACAGGCATATCACTTATGATTGCGCCCCGTTCAAGAATTTCATCATAAATTTTTTCATTTTCAACCGGCCATATATAATCAACACCGCCGGCCAATACGGCAATTGTATTTGCATTACCCGGCACCGCCAATGCCCCAACGTGCGCAGCAGTATCGGTCCCCATTGCCATCCCCGATACAACGGCAACATTGTGCCTTGCAAACATCCCGGCCAAATCAGAAACGAATCGCATTCCGATTGCGGTTGCATGACGTGTTCCAACAATTGCGACCGATTCGCGACACAACGTATCAATATTTCCACGCATACTAATAATAGGCGGGTGATTTTTTACCCTCTTTAATTCGGCCGGATAACATTCATCTTGGTCCGTAACAAAAGAAACCTTCAAATTATGGGCCCGGTCAATTTCCCGCATAACCGCATCACGCAACGCCTGGGACGGATTCAAAACATCAACCACTGCACCAATTTCACCAAATTTTTTCAGTAACTCATTATACTTTGCCGGCCCGATGCCGGGGGAACGCAACACCAACAAACGTTCAAACAAATCTTTCATACCTAACACTATAAGATTATTGTATCCAATCGCAAGGAAAAACGCCCAACACGGGGCGTTTTATATTTATCACACAATTTCAGACATCAAAGGCTTAACAACACATCAAAGTTAAACGCATCACATTTATCGTTGGTACCACCGGCCTTTTTCAAATCATCGCAATGTTTTTTCAAATCTCGCAAATCGTTCATAAACGTTGTATAGCGCGAATCGTTATTTTTCTTCATAGTCAGCAATTGTGAACGCAACACATCTGTATCAGACAACTTTTTGTTTTTCTGGCCTTCAACCTTGCCACCAATTAGACGATTTCCAAACAATTCCATTGACCCAACACCAATCGCGGCGCCACCAACGGCACCACCAACGGTTGCCCATGTCCGCCCGGTCTTTTTGGCATCCAGAATACGTTGTTTCAAGACTTCTTCATCAACCCATGAAC
>CAMVAR010000112.1 GCA_947165555.1 uncultured Pseudomonadota bacterium
CCAGTGTATGATAGCCCTTTTTAATATCGGCGGCCGACGCAGCGCGTGCGACCCCCAAAACTTCATAAGGATTTTTATTCAGTTCAATGGTCCGTAATTACTTCTTGCCTAAATATATAATGCGATTTTTGATAAAATCAAGCCCACACTATCGTTAATTATTTTGAATCTTTACCCTTGCGAAAAACAAAATAATGTTCTAATAATAAATACATTATGGTTGAACAAAATTCGCACTCTTATGACGCATCGGATATTCAGGTACTGGAAGGTTTGGAACCGGTCCGCCTGCGTCCTGGCATGTATATTGGCGGCACCGATGAAAAGGCGTGGCACCATTTGCCGATTGAAATTATGGACAATTCTATTGACGAAGCCGTGGCCGGTTTCGCCAAGAAAATCACGGTGCGTTTAATTGATTCCAAAACCATAGAAATAATTGATGACGGTCGTGGTATTCCGGTTGATGAACACCCAAAATACCCGGGCAAATCCGCGTTAGAGGTTATATTGACCACCCTGCATTCGGGGGGCAAATTTAATAATAACGTGTATAAAACCAGTGGCGGTCTGCACGGCGTAGGCAGTGCGGTTGTCAACGCCCTGTCGTCCAAAATGGATGTAACGATTTCACGCGACGGCTATGAATGGCACCAGACTTTTTCCCGTGGCCGCGCAACATCGAAAATTGAACGCGGAAATGCGACGCGGGCGCACGGAACGGCGATACGCTTTACAATCGACGATGAAATTTTTGGCGAATCGGCGGTATTCAAACCCATCAAGATTTATCGCATGGCGCGGGCCAAGGCGTTTCTTTCCCGCGGTGTGAAAATAGATTGGCATTGCGCGCCAGAATTACTGACCGCGGATATGGAAATTCCGGCCGACACAACATTTTACTATCCGAACGGCGTGGCGGACTTTTTGGATGAAAAGACCCGCGACAAACCGCGCATTTTACCGAAAATATTTTCCGGCGCGGTTGATTTTCCGGACGATTCGGGGCGTGTAGAATGGGCGTTGACCTTTTTAACCGATGAAAACGGCGCGGCATCGGACGATGGATTCTTTGCGTCATATTGCAATACAATTGCGACGATTGACGGCGGCACACACGAAAGTGGATTTAAATCCGCAATTACCCGCGGAATTAAGGCATACGGTGAAAAAATCAACAACAAATCCGCCGCAAACATTATCGGCGAAGATGTTTTCGATTCGGTTGCGGCGATTGTATCAGTGTTCTATAAAACGCCACAATTTTTGGGCCAAACCAAGGAAAAATTATCTAATCCAGAGGTTGCAAAATACACTGAAAACGCACTGCGCGACCCGTGGGAAATGTTCTTGGCATCCGACCCGAAAACGGCGAACGCATTGTTGGAATTTATAATAAACCTGGCCAATGCACGCATCCGCGTAAAACAGGTCAAAGAGGTTGCCCGCAAAACCCCGACAAAACGCATTCGTATGCCGGCAAAATTGGCAGATTGTTCCAAACACGGGGTTGCCGGAACCGAATTGTTTATTGTAGAGGGCGAATCGGCGGGCGGCACCGCGAAACAGGCACGCGACCGCGCGACCCAGGCGATTATGCCGCTGCGTGGCAAGGTTTTAAATGTCGTATCAAATTCTGATGAACGATTCGGTAATAACCGCGAATTAAATGATTTAATTGACATTATCGGCGCGGGCACGGCCAAAAATTGGGACGATTCCAAATTGCGTTACGACAAAATAATCATCATGACCGATGCCGATGTCGACGGCAGTCATATTGCATCGTTACTGATGGCGTTCTTTTATCAATTCATGCCACAATTAATTTATGGCGGACACTTGTATTTGTCATGCCCACCGCTGTATAAATTAACCCATGGGACCGAATCGGTCTATGTTGACACGGATGAAGAATTGGAGGCATTAATCAATGGAAAATACAAAAACAAACGTGTGGAAATATCCCGTTTTAAAGGACTGGGCGAAATGATGCCAAACCAATTGCGGGAAACAACCATGTCGCCGAAAACCCGCCGTCTTATACGGGTTGATTTACCGCCACGGACGGACGATGGGGCCGAAGACACGGAAAAAACGCGCACAATTGTATCCGAACTAATGGGGAAAAAACCAGAATTCAGATTCCGTTTCATCACCGAACACGCCCAATTTGTTAAGGATTTATTTGTATAAATAATACGCCGATTGGTGCCAATTTATCTAAATAATTAATAAAAATTCATTTGATTTATTGACATTTGTTTTCTTTTGTTTATATTATACCGGCTTTTGTAATTAATAAACCATGGGGAACACGATATGTCTAAATCACAATATCCAAATTACAAACGGACATATAAAATTGATATTAACAAGGCCCGCCATATCCCGTACCAATGGGGACGGAATCAGATATCTTTGCCAATAATATCAATCAATGATGTACCAACAACCGAATTCAAGCCGTTTTCTGAACGTCATGTAATTAAAATGTTTAATCAAAGCGCATATCTGATGCGGCATTTGGGAACCAAGGCATTTATTATAACTGAATATCTTGATAATACCGGCACACCAATCGCAACATTATATCCAACATCAGATATTGTTATGCACAAAAACGATTGGACGCACGCCGATTCCCAGGCAATCAAAGATTTGCAAAAGGCTCAACAAAGCCTAACGAAAAAACTAAGCCGAACAAAATAATCAATATTGGTTATAAATACAGACATAAAATGCCCGATTGGGCGTTTTTTTTTACTTATATTCTTCTATCATCTGGGCAATTTGGGCCGATATAACCAAATCAGACCGTTTCAATTGTTCAATCTTTTCAATCCCGTACATAACCGTTGCATGGTCACGCCCACCAACATGCGCCCCAATTTCTGACAATGA
>CAMVAR010000113.1 GCA_947165555.1 uncultured Pseudomonadota bacterium
GGAATATCACGCATGACCGTTATGCAATCGCCCAATAAAATTTTATTGATGTATTTGTCCATGAATTCTCTCTCGTACCTATGTGTACCAGTGTATCATATTTTTTGGATAAAAAAATTTGCCCGCATGGCAACAAATATAAAAAAAGCACTTGATTTTTATAAAAATGTAATTTTTTAAAAATAAAATCACTTTACACGGGGACGATAGATTGCTAAATTAGCATCATTATGAGATGTCCATACTGTAATTATGCAGACAGTCGGGTGGCCGATTCCCGCCCAGATATGGAAAGCGGTACAATACGTCGCCGCCGTGTGTGTAATCAATGTGGTGCAAAATTTAATACCGTTGAACGGGTTCAAATGCGTGATTTGGTCGTGCGAAAAAGTAGTGGGAAAACCGAACCGTTTGACCGTGACAAGTTGCGTCGCAGTATAAAATTGGCATGCCATAACCGTGATGTTGGTGATGAGCAAATTGAACGCCTGGTCGCATCGATTCAGCGCAGGTTGGAAACAGAAACGGTCGATGATGCGGTTACCAGTGCCCAGGTTGGTGCAATGGTGTCCGATTCGTTGCTGAATTTGGACCCAATTGCGTTTGTACGATTTGTGTCGGTGTATCGTAAATTTTCAAAAATATCTGATTTTAAAAAGATTATAGATACAATACCGGAAATATCAGATGATGAAACGGTGGTTTGTAAATTGCCGAAAACATCATTGTTCTAGGGGATTTTGAAATGAGAGGGATTTTGGCATTTGTTTTTGCGATTTTTATGTCTGGACCATTGTGGGCGGTCGGTGCGTTGGATGTCTTGGGTGATGGGGACGAGAGTTTATATGCCCAGATTTTCATGCTTCAGGATTCTGAAAAGATTGCCGTCGCACAAAAATTAGAGCGGCAAATATCAGACCCGATTTTAATGAACGAAGTTTTGTATCAGCGGTTTTTTACCAAGGCATATCATACCAAGGGGGCCGAAGTTAAGTCTTGGATGGATAAATATAGTGATATGCCTGGGGCCGCACGTATGGAAAAATTGGCAAATTTGAAAAAGGTTGCCGTTAAATCTGCCCGGGTGCCAAACATGTTGACCGGGGGAATGTCAATTGAAACCGCGCAATCGGAAAAGTGGACCGAAAAAAAATATTCGGACAAAATTGAAAAGAAAATAACCAGTTTTAAAAAGGCTATTCGCAGTGGTGGTACCAAAACCGCACGTGGTATTTTAGAAGACCGGTCGTTTAAACGGAAATTAGATGAATCTGACTATGGGCGGTTGGCCGGTCGATTGGCATATATTTACTATACCAATGGTGAATATGAATTGGCAAAAAAATGGGGTTTTGTGTCATCGGATGCAAGTTCTGAGTATGGGTTATGGACAATGGGTTTGATTTATTTCAAAGAAGAAAAATATAAAGAAAGTCAAAAATATTTTAGTCGGATTTTAAAGTTAAATCAAATCAATAACGCCAGAAAGACCGAGGCCGCATTTTGGGCCGGCCGTGCCGCTGATGCAAACGGTGATACGGATTTGGCAAATGAATATTGGTCTATTGCCGCTGCACATCCGATGGCTGTTTATGGTGCGTTGGCCGCAACAATGATGGGTAACGTGCCGGAATATGAATTTTTTGAACAAGAATTAACCGATGAAGATATTGATGAATTGCGACGGGACCGTTACGGTAAAATGGCATTGGCGTTGTTACAATTAAATCGTAAAGACCGGGCCGAACAGTATTTAAAATATATGATGACATCAAAAATTTCAGACAGGAGTTTGCATGCCATTAATTCTGTGGCGACGGCCTATGGTTTGCCACGGGTTGCAATTCTGGCGTCGGGGGTAATACGGGACCGTGGTATTTTGGAAATTGATGACGATGTGATTTATACGGCACAATATCCATTGCCAGATTGGGAACCAATGGGTGGGTGGTCAATTGACCGGGCATTGTTGTTGGCAATCACCAAACAGGAAAGCGGTTTTCGCACAAATGTAAAATCGGGGGCGGGCGCAAATGGACTGATGCAAATTATGCCCAGTACTGCAAAGCGTGTCGCCCGTGCAAACAAGGTTGATATGGCGGATATTGATATGTCGAACCCGGAACACAATATGTTCTTGGGGCAACAGTATATTGTAGATTTGTTAATGCATCCAAATATAAACAATAATATTATAAAAATGTTGGTGGCATATAATGCTGGGATGGGGTCGTTGGTGAAATTTGAAAAATCGTTTGCAACGGATGACCCATTGCTTTACATTGAAAGTTTTCCGGCGTACGAAACGCGCGGTTATATCAAACGCGTGATGGCAAATTTGTGGCTGTATCGTGCACGGTTGAATCAACCACTTACCACGTTAAAGGCATTGTCTGACTTGGAATGGCCATTGTATAACAGTGAAGATGAATATGTGCGTGCCAATGAAATGCCGTATTCTATTTAATGGGGCGATATGATAACGGTGGCGGATTTTTCCATTGAAAATGAAATTGGTGCAAACTTTATTGCCGGCGTGGACGAGGCCGGACGTGGTCCACTCTGTGGGCCGGTTGTTGCGGCGGCGGTTATTTTTCCAAATCGCGATATTGAAATTCCGGTGGTGATACGTGATTCAAAAAAAATGTCGGCTGCGCAGCGGGCGACCGCATACGATTGGATAACAAAAAATACAATATGGGCAACCGGCCAATGCAGTCCGGCGGAAATAGACGAATTAAATATACTTTGGGCGTCTATGTGTGCGATGGAACGCGCGGTCGCATCGCTTTCACGTGCGCCGGAAATTTGTTTAATTGACGGGAACCGTGTTCCAAAAAATTTACAGGGCAGGGCGGTTATAAAGGGCGATG
>CAMVAR010000114.1 GCA_947165555.1 uncultured Pseudomonadota bacterium
TGCAACCCATTCCGACGGCGGATTTTTATATGTAAAAAGTGTATCAAAAACCAAGGTTTTTTATATACACCCCGGATGGAAAAATCAAAATTTATAACATGTTGTTTTTACACAAAAATAAAAATTTAGTTTTTTTAAAAAAGTGGTTGATTTTAAACCTTGGTTTAAATTGTACCACCAATATTTGATAAATCGGGGGAAATACGCCACAATCGGCGAAAAGTATCGGTCAAACGGAAATAAACCGAAAATCAGTTTAGCCTATTTATATATTTATACGCCGGTGTAAAAATTATTTTAAAAAGACGCTTGGTTGCAACAAAAAAATATGATAGAATATATTCATATTAGGAAAGGAACTTAACCCCATGATTGTTACCATGGGACGGATTTATGGAGAATACAATGAAATTATTTGCAAGCGTAATCGCATTATCTGTGGCCATGGGGGGCGCCGTTGCCGCAACAACCACCAGTGGACGTATTGTGCCCGATGGAAAGCGTGGATATAACGTTACATTTGAAACACCAGATGTTGAAAAACGCGGTTGGTATATGACCGGACGTCTGGAATTAAGTTTCCTGAATTGGGAAAACAAATACACCGTACCCCAAGAGTATGTTTTGGATTCTGACGGGGGCAGTGACTCTTACAGTTTTCAACAGGTGTTCGGCGGCGGCATATCGTTTGGTAAGCGTTTCCAATATTTTTGGCGTGCAGATGTCGAAGGTGGCTATATCGGTAGTTTTTCCGACAAAGATGCCGGATATGAATTCCAACTATCGGCTGCGTATTTGACCGCGAATATTTACCGTGATTTTATCGGCGGCTTTTATCTGGGGGCCGGATTGGGTGGTGCAATGATTACAACCACCCTGGATAGCGAGGCGTTCGTTGACTATGGCAACCATGAAAAACAATCGCTGGGTGTAATGGGCGCGTTAATGTTGGGATATAGCGCGGAATTAAGCGAAGATATCGCATTGGATATACGTTACAGATTGGCCGCGTTGACCGGTGGCACGCATACACGTACGGTTCAGGTGCCGGGTGCAACATACGACTTTGAAACCAAAATTGGGTTTATAATGGATAATTCTTTGTCATTGGGGCTTAGATACCAGTTCTAGTCAGGAGCATATATATGAAAAAAATGGCTATATTGGGATTGTGTGTATTGGGAATCGCCGGGTGCGATGTATTCACGCCCACCGATTACAGCGAACCCAAGACACATATTTACTTTGCGTTTGATTCCGCGGATATAACACGTGAATCTGATGATGTGCTGTATCATCAATCGATGTATATGAAACTGCACCCGGATAAAAACATTGTTATGGAAGGTAACTGTGACGAACGTGGAACAACGGAATACAATCTGGCACTGGGGGCGTTACGTGCCGCAAATGCCGCCCGTGTGTTGGTACAAAATCAGATTGGACGCGAACGCATAAAAACCATATCATACGGCAAAGAACGCCCCCAGGCATTTGGACATAATGAAGATGCGTGGCGCAAAAATCGCAATGTTACCATGCGTTTTAATCCGAAAAAACAGACGCCATCGGAACCAATATTTTATGTGGATTCATCGGATTATGATGTTGTAACCCGAACAAAAAAGATATAATCGTCGGCCAAACGGCCGATTTTTTTATTCCCGTCCCATACGTTCTTGTCTTGTTTTCCCAGACCAAAAACAAAAACCGACGCATTGGTCGGTTTTGATTTTTGGTGGGGCCACAGGGACTCGAACCCTGGACCCAATGATTAAAAGTCATTTGCTCTACCAACTGAGCTATAGCCCCAAAACGTTCTTTCCAGAAGTTCGGGGAAAATTCTGACACACTTTTTACGAAAAATCAAGCAAAATTATTTTTTCTTGGATATTTTGGCATTTTTTTTATGTGATGCCGCCAGTAATTGTTCAAAATCCATCGCCGTTGCCGCCCCAGAATTTAACCAGTCAATAATTTCTTCTAGTAAATTTTTTATACATTTTGCGCGGATTTGCCGATTGCCATGCAAATGATGCTCGTTTAAAAAACGCGATATATTATGCCCAATAAACGATAACAATCGCAATTGCTCTGTGTCCAAGATATTTTCTTTGCCATATCGATAGATTATGTTTTCCAATTCACTATGATACTGGGTCAGCAAATTAGAATAATAGGAGCGCATGTATAAGCGCGCCATAATATCTGATTCCGACATTGTGCTTAATGAATTTATCCATGTCAATGTTACGCGCCCACGCAGGCGTAACATTTTTCGCAAAATCAACAACAAGTGCAACATTAAAACGCTGACCTTATCGCGCATTGTGGATGCCAATGTTTTTCTAAGGCGGCGCGCCACCAATGAATTTGTATATTCATATAAAACAAACACCAACGGCAACGAAAACAATGATGCAGATACATCAATCAATAAATCTATGATTGTGGGATTTTCAGTTGCGTTCACAGACAGGCAAAATAACAGCGTGCCACCGGTAATCGATGCCAAATACGGAATACTTTTTAACAATAAATTACGCAGTTTCATATCAACACATTATGCTATACATTCGCCGCGTTTATACCACAGGATTCTTGTCGCATTAATTATTGTACATGGGTTATTTTGTCCGGCATTACCGTGCGCCGTAATTGCGGATTACGTAAAAACATTAATATATGCAAACCGATAACACACAATACCACGCCCAACATAAACGTACTGTACCCCCAGTTGCCCATATTGCCCCCAATACCAATAATTATACATACCAAAAAGTATGTTAATTGAAGTCCGATGTTATACAGTGATAAAACACTTTACCGATGTGCCGTTGGAATTT
>CAMVAR010000115.1 GCA_947165555.1 uncultured Pseudomonadota bacterium
AATTAAACGAAACAATAAAAATGATACAAAAGGTATGCCGTATTCGCACATGTAACGACACATTTATGCACAACCGTTCGCGTCCATGCCTGTTGTATCAAATTGGGCGATGCGCCGGTCCATGCACGATGAACGTACCGGAATATGGCGACAATGTTAAATTGGCACGACGCATTTTAACCGGGGACAGTGAACCAATCATCACCGAATTATCTGAACAAATGAAAAAATTATCCGACAACATGGACTTCGAAGGTGCCGCCGTTTTACGCGACAAAATTGCCACATTAACAAACACATCAATCCGTGGCATACGGCGGAATCCATCGTACACACACAAAACGCAATCATCCGATGAATGGAATAAAACAATCACAGAAATGGAAAAATGGATTGGCAAACCAATCAATTATGTTGGGGTGTTTGACAATTCGCATTTATTTGGCACCAATCCGGTCGGCGCCATGATTACATTTGGTCATGACGGTTTTATAAAATCTGGATATCGACATTTTAAATTACGCGACCGGGCGCGTGCCGGCAACGACATCGCCATGATGGCCGAATTTATCGACCGCGCCGTAAAAAACAGCCCGAATTTAGACCTTATTATTGTTGACGGTGGTCGCGCACAATGGAACATCGCCCACGAAACCGCACCACATATACCGATACTTGGGGTTACCAAGGGCGAAGTTCGAAATGGCGACGAACACTTTATTATGCCCAACGGCGACGAATACCGTGATATGGCAAAAGACTCAAAATTATTTCTGTTGTTACGTCGTGTCCGGGACGAAGCACACCATTTTGTTATAACATATCACCGCACCACACGCGCCAAAGGCATGACCGGTTCATGCCTTGATGAAATCGAAGGTATTGGCCCTACGCGCAAAAAATTATTATTAAATCATTTTGGGTCGGTGCGGGCAATCATGGACGCAGATATGGCATCGTTGGTTCGCATACCGGGGTTGGGCAAATCGGCGGCACAAAAAATATATAATCATTTTCACGGGTAATATGCTATAATTCATACAACACAACCAAAGGTAACATAATATGAAAACATTCGTAAACGTTTTAACCATATTTCGCATTTTTGCATCATTTGCAATAATTGGCACATTTATGGCCGGCATGTACACCACAACAACTGTTTTATTTTTCTTGGCGGCATTAAGCGATTTTTTTGATGGTTATCTTGCCCGAAAATACAACGCATGCACAAAACTGGGGGGGGTCATGGACAGTATTGCGGACAAATTTCTGGTTATAAATACATTTGTCCTGTTGTGTGCAAAAATTCCAGTGTGGTATTATGTGACACCAATGGTTATCATGATTTCACGTGAATTATACATCAGCGGACTTCGTGAATTCATGGGCACCCAAAAAATGGACGCCCCACATGCCCATTCACGTTTTTCATTCGGTAAAATTAAGGCCGCATTACAAATGATTTTTATTCTATCTGTATTATGCCTTCTATCACTGGGAAGCCTGATTTACACATCGCCACAAATCGGTTCCAGATTTGTATTATACGCAATTATTACATTACCATATATCGCACTTATATGCCTATATGGCGCAACAATTTCATCCATAATATCCGCAATAAATTATACCGTCAATTTCACCAATCAATTAAAGAAAACAAAATAATTAAAAACCACTCTATACGCCGAAAATCGGCGTATAGACGTTTTTAAAACCAACCTTTCTTTGCCGGTTTTGTATCGGCGAATTCGGTCAAAATCTTTTTCTGTTTTTCGGTTAGCTTTGTTGGAATTATTACCCCAACATCAATGAACAAATCGCCAAATGTTGTCCCACGTCCCGTCGGCATACCGTGTCCACGTACACGCAATTTTTCACCAACACCGGTCCCCGCCGGCACTTTGACCGACAATTTTTTATCATCAATTGTATCTATGTCTATTTCGCCCCCCAATGCCAAGGTTGTAAATGGTAAATCGGCGTGCATAATCAAATTATTCCCGTCACGCTTAAACCGTTCATCGGGACGCACACGCACATCCAGATAAAAATCACCCGCCGGACCACCATTAATACCGGCCTCACCCTGACCGCCCAGACGCAACCGCGCACCATCTTCAATTCCGGCGGGGATTTTAACTTCAATCGTTCGGTTTTTATGGACAACGCCCGCCCCATCACATTCAGGACACTTTTTATCAATCTTGTGTCCCAACCCGTTACATTCCGGGCACGGCGTCTGCATTGCAAAGAACCCACGTTGTACATTCACAAATCCGGCACCACCGCACCGCGCACATGTCGGCGCAGGCTTTCCATCCGCGGTCCCATACCCATTGCAACGTTCACATTTTACATTACTAGAAAATTTGACGGTATGCGTTTTACCGAAATATGCATCCCGCAAATCAATAATCACTTCATCCAACAAATCGCGCCCACGTTGTTTGGCCGACGCACCACGCGCCCCACCATCAAATCCACCAAATCCAAAACCACGCATTGCCTCGCGCAATATATCTTCCATGCCGCCGCCCATATCGAAATGAAACGCGCCATTTCCAAACGGATTTCCACCCATACCCGCCGACGCGCCGTTTCCACCGGCGAACGCGGCATCGCCATATCGGTCATAGGCCGCGCGTTTTTGTGGGTCTTTAAGAATATCAAATGCGTTATTTACTTCTTTGAACTTTTCTTCGGCGGCCTTGTCCCCCGGATTTTTATCCGGATGATATTTCATCACCAATTTATGATAGGCCTTTTTAATATCGGCGTCCGACGCATCGCGTGCGACACCCAAAACTTCATAAGGATTTTTATTCATTTCAATGGTCCG
>CAMVAR010000116.1 GCA_947165555.1 uncultured Pseudomonadota bacterium
CCGATAATCGCACCAATCGCGCCATAGTTAAACGCATCGTCCGCATCCATGTCAAAGAATGGATATTGCAATATACCGGCGGGAAAACAAATCTCGTTTGCAGATGGGTCATAGTATGCGTTTATTTCATGCGCATTCATATACCAAATTGTTGGGTCTTTTTTTTGTCCGATTTTTGCCAACCAAAAATCATCTTCGAATTTTGCAACACGCATCATGTTTTCAAACAGTGATTCATTCGCATCAATATTCAGTTTTGAATAATCGCGCCACTTATCCGGGTAACCGATTTTTGCACGAAAAGCATTTAGTTTGTCCAATGCGCGCGCACGCGTTTCATCCGACATCCAATCCAGTTTTTCAATACGTTCTGCGTATGCCCGGCGTAAATTTTCGACCAATTTTTCCATGCGTTTTTTTGCATCCGATGAAAAATATTTTTGAACATATATACGACCGATTTCTTCACCCATTGTCCCGTCCAGTATCGCGATTGCACGTTTCCATTTTGGTTTTTGTCCGCGTTGCCCCGACATTTCACGATTAAAGAAATCAAATGATATATCGTATGTTCCATCATCCAAAAATGTATCCGCCGCCAAAATCACACGGTATTTAAGATACGATTTTATCAAATCTAAATCTGAATCATTTATAATTTTTACCGATTCGCGAATTGCGCCTGGTTGACCGACGTTTAATGTTGTCGCCGCGCGTGCCCCACGTGCATCCAAATACGCATTCCAATCAAATTCAGGTATTTCATGTATCAATTCATCAATTGACATTTTGTGATAGTTTGCATGCGGGTCACGCAAGACTTCTTTGGTATGAAATGATTTTGCCATGCGCTCTTCAATGGCATATATTTTTTTTGCATCCGCCGTCACACCAAAGTTTTTTAATTGCGCCGCAATAAATTCAATATATTTTTTCCGGATGTCACGCGTACGTTCATCGTCGTCAAAATAATAATCCCGACTTAAACCGATTCCGCCTTGATGAATATTATACAGGTAATGTTCGCTATCACGTTCGTCCAATCCAACCGCATCGCCCCAAAATGCCGATGTTGTTTTATGTATATTGCCCAAAAACACGGGTAATTCAGATTTACTGTGTATCCCATCAATTTTATCAAAATATTTTTTTACCGGTATGACCCCATCGGTATTGCGACGTGCATCATTCATTGCAATTTTATACAATGTTCCGATTTTCCCGTTATCTGTTTCGGCAATTTGTCGTACCCGGGCCAGATTTGTATCATACAGTACATCAAATGTCCCATACCGTGTATAATCGTCGGGTATTGGGTTTGCACGTCGCCATCCCAATGTCGCATAGTCAAAAAAATCATCGGCCGGATTTATCGTGATTTCCAGATTAGATGTTTTTATGCCTGTGTTCATTTTTTTCTCCTTGGTATAAAAAATTGCAAATGCAATTATGGTAATTGCCCCAATAATCCCAATAATGTTCAGCACGGTATGTCGCATTTTATTTCACCAGTTTTTCAATTATGTCATCTAAAATCAACATGCCTGAATCTGTGGCATGGATTCGTTCGCCTGAAAACATTAGCACATCCGAATGCGATTTTGCAAATTCTAAATCAGTAATTTGTTTTATTGCGTTATCAAGAAACACGCCACGTGTCGTTCGTATGCCGGTTATTAGCCGTTCGATTGCACGGTCTGAATCAGATATCGGTTGAAATAGCGTTTCGTCACCCATCTGTTCGTACCATGTATTATTGATAAAGATTCGACCCGCCGCACCACGGCCAATACCAATGTATGGCGCGCCATCCCAAATATTCATATTGTGTTGGCATTCGTGCCCATCAACGGCATAATTCGATACCTCGTACCGGGGCATGTTTAAATGTTTCTGAATTGCCATATACATTTCCGCCATGGTATTATTATCTGGCATATCCAGTTTCATTTTACTTAGCGGTGTATTTTCTTCTATGGTCAATTCGTACAGTGAACAATGTGTAATACCGATTTTGTTTATTGTTTTGCACATGTGAATTATGTCTTGTATTTTGTCGCCCGGCAAACCATAAATAAAATCCGCCGATACACGTACACCAATTTGCATTGCCATATCAATTGTACGCATTGCGTCATTGGCACTGTGAATTCGACCCAAAAATTGCAATTTTTTATCATCAAATGATTGCACACCAATTGAAATCCGATTCGCGCCCGCATCACAGAATTGGGTCATTTTTATTTTATCAATGGTTCCTGGGTTTGTCTCTATGCTGATTTCTGCGTTTGATTCAATGTAAAAGTTTTTGTTAATTGCGCCAATGATTTTTGCAAACACATCGGTTGGCATTAGGGACGGCGTGCCACCGCCAAAAAATATTGTTGGGACAACAATATTTCCCAATCGCGCATGCCATGATTTAATTTCTGATATAATCCGTTCACCCCATGTGTCCCAATCTGGATTTGCGCATGCGCGTGAAAAAAAAGCACAGTATTTACACCGTTTAACGCAAAATGGGACATGAATATAAATATTGTGTGCAATTTGTGCCATGTCCACATATTACACCGGGTAAAAAATGGCGCAAGTGATAAAATGCTTTCTATAAAATAAAAATTATGTTATAATAGGCCCAAGAAAGTGAAGGAATGAAGAAAGGTTTAATATCGTTTTTGCCCGCGATTCTTATGAATTTTGTGGCGTTCGCCACGAATGAAGGTGCCCCGGTTTACTATCAACGGGAA
>CAMVAR010000117.1 GCA_947165555.1 uncultured Pseudomonadota bacterium
ATCATCACTTTGTCCCAATACGGATAACACACCACGTGCGGCATCGGTTATATATTCATTCGCAAAGTATGTTTGAATGCGCGTAACAATATCGTCAATGTCTATTGCGTGGCCCGTTTCCAACAATACACGCACCACGGCCGACACCACATCCGCGGTAAAGAAACGATAATATTTACCCGTAACCTTGTCCAATGCGCGTTCAACATTTTTCTGGGCGGCAACAATAACTGTTACGATGGACGATACAGACAAATCAATCTTGTGTGCGGCGCCGGACGTAAAAAACTGATTTCGCATGGGGTCTGCGTCCAAACGATGATTGACCAAATATGCACACAGGGGATTTATGTCTGCAATTTTTATCGGTTTATCAATTGATGAATCGGTCGCCGGGTCATATTCGGTTACCGCCGTCTTTGGCGCACCAAAACATTTACCCAGGATATGAAAAACCTCGCGATAGGAATTCATACCATCGGTATAAAGGCGCGACATATAATCCGCCGTTTCATCATTTATGCGCCCGGCCCGTCGTGCATTTTCAATGATTTCAAGGTTATGCCGGTCGTGGTCTGCGGTCAAAAGGTTTACATCTGTTTGCATTTTACTACTTCATAATCGGGAACAAAATGATGTCGCGCAATGTCGGTTGGTCAAACACAATCGCGGCCAGACGGTCAATCCCCAACCCCACACCGGAAATTGGTGGGAAACCGTGTTCCATCGCACGAACAAAGTCATTGTCCGGATTAAACGCCTCTTCTTCGCCGCCGGCAATACTTTTTGCCTGGTCTTCAAATGCCTGGGCCTGTTGAATCGGGTTGACCAATTCAGAATACCCCTTGCATAATTCACCCCCGGCGACCAACAATTGATACATGTCCAAACAGCGATCGTCTTTATCATTATGTCGTGCCAATGGTACCATATATGTCGGATAATTGTACAGGATTGTTGGCTGAACAATTTTATCGCGGATTTTCCGTTTGTACACATAGTCAACCAATGTCGCCAAAGATTTCAAATCTTCCAATTCATCCATTGGGAACATGCCTTCGTCAACCAATTTTTGACGCAAGACATCAACATCGTCAAAGTCCAAAATGTTGCAACCGAAAAATTCGTTCATTTTCGCGGTGTAGTCTATCATTTCATATTTTGAAAAGTCCAACTTTGTGCCCTGGTATTCAATTTGCAATGTTCCGCGTGCGCGCATAATTAAATCTTGGACCAACGCCCATGTGAATTCAATATTGCGTTTGTAATCCCAATATGCCGCATACTATTCAATCATTGTAAATTCTTGCAAATGCATCGCATCCATGCCTTCGTTGCGGAAATCCTTGGCAACCTCGTACACCCTATCAAAGCCGGCACCAATAGCCATCTTTAAGAACAATTCTGGCGATATGCGCAATTGGAAATCTGTATTCAACGCGTTGTGATGCGTGGTGAACGGACGCGCCGCCGCACCCGATGCGATGTTTTGCATAATCGGGGTTTCAATTTCCAAAAACCCGTGGTCATTCATAAAATCACGCAAATGCTGGGTCATCTTGAACCGCCCAAGCAACGCATTACGCGATTCTGGATTGGAAATAATATCCAGATAACGTTGACGATAGCGAGCCTCCATATCGGTCAGGCCGTGGTATTTTTCCGGCAACGGGCGCAAGGCCTTGGCCAAGATTTCATACGCCGCGACACGCACGGTCAATTCGCCCGCCGTTGTGTGATACAATTCACCGGTAATGCCGATAAAATCGCCCATATCAACATTGGCCTTCATAAATTTATATTGTTCTTCGCCCAATTCTTCGCGCGACATAGAAAACTGGATTTCGCCATTTATGTCGTAAATGCGACCGAACATCAATTTACCCAACCAACGCAGTGCCGTCACGCGCCCGCACAGTTTTACCGCGACACCATCCGCCAATTCGCGGGATTCGGCAATCGTATGCGTGCGGTCAAATTTATCTTTCCATACAACACCATCGCGCGCGCGGATATTTTCCGCCTTTTGCAGACGGGCGGTAAGCTCGTTTGTGGACATTGCGGTCGTATTTTCTGACATAATTTTTCCTTTTTGTTGTTTAAAAAAATGGGGCACCATAAAAGTGCGCCCGCAAATTTTATTGTGGTCGCACCGTTATAACAAAGATTTCTTGCCATATTGACGCATTTACTTGTTCCGTGCCTTGGTTAAACACATGCCACCATTATGGACACTTTTATTGCAGTTGTCAAAGGATTTATTTACAAAAAACGCAAAAATTGTCTGGCCTTGATTTTTTACCGCATCTATATGGCCATCGTGTTTTATACGGAATATTTTTCAAACACCCGATTCAATTGGTTATGAACCCTGATGATTGTGGCGCATTTTGCCCCGATATACGTGCAACATGATGCGATACCACCGTTAATATCTTGCAAAATTTTATCAATTGAACCGGTATAAGGTATCAACAATTCGCGCCCTTCGGATGTTTTATAGTCCGCCATGCCGCCCGCAAATTTATTGTTTGCATATTCAGACGACATTCCATAATACGCCTTGAAATATTTTGTTTGTATGACGCGCGCGCCATCCATAATTTCATTTGTTTCAAAATGTCGTTCAATCACATCACCCGCGGCTTCGTCTGTGCCGGCAAAAATTCCGCCCACCATAACAAAATCAGAATTCAAACAAAAGGCCTTGGATATATCGCCAATATCAACAATTCCGCCGTCCG
>CAMVAR010000118.1 GCA_947165555.1 uncultured Pseudomonadota bacterium
GTCGCCACGAATCAAAACCTGGGTATGTACGACGTTGGTAATCGTTGCTATTGTAAAATGTTACGACCGGCATTGTCGCGTTGGGTGTTTAGTGGCAACAACGGCGGCTACACCTACGACCCCGGCAGCTGCGCGTCGTATTGTGCTTCGGTCTGTGCGGCCGGCGCTGCATCGGTGGTGGCGGTGCGGCGTGGGTTGTTTCAATCGATAAATGATATTGATTAAAAATATATTGACAAAATATAAAAAATGTATTATATCTTTACCAAATGGTAAAAATTAATACGCTAAATCATGGACGCGAGACATACGTCGTTTATTACGGCGGTGGCTTTGTTTTAAAGCGGCCCTTGCCGAGTTTTAATGATGCGCAAAAAGATGCTTGGTTGGAAAAACAGCATAAGACCCAGGCGACAATTGACGCGATTCGGGCGATAAATCATACGGTTTATAATATTCCAAAAATGGAGTTTATAAATGATGAAGAATACCAAATCTTGGAACAGCGTGCGCCCGGTGAAAAATTGACGCGTGATTTGTTTTTTAAATTATCATCGCGTCAAAGAAATGAAATTATTAATAGTTTGGGTACATTTCTGGTGGATATGAATGAATTAAAGACGCCAATGGTTTGTTTAGGGCATAAAATCACCAGCGAGTTTAAATTTGATGTGTTGATGAATTTTGTTAATAATCGTATGGGTGAATGGTTCAAGAAGAATGAAGTGTTACAAATGAAACGCTTTTGTGAACAATTAGATAATTTTTCATACGATACATATTTTGCATGGTCTCATGGGGATTTGAATTCAGGTAATGTTTATTATGACTGTGATACCAGTACGTTGTCATTTATCGATTTTGCCGAAGCGGATTATCATCTTATTTATGCAGATATTTTTTCACCAATCGCGCGTGATTTGAATATTGAAAAACGTGTATATGAAAAATATATCGAATATCATCAGGCGTCTTTGTGGCGTATGCCCAGTATCAGACATTCTAAAATGCAGGAAATTATGAAATATCGCGCCGAAGGTGTGTTGATGAAACGTTTTCTTAAGGCGTCACAGGATTTGCGTAAAAATACCCAAACGGTCAAAGGCCAAAAAAACAATATTGCCAAGCTTGCATTTATGCGGGACCAAATGGCCGGAATATTGGCATTAGAACAACGATTTTCCAAATTAAAATAGGTTCCGTATGTTAGCGTAATTTGGCGGCCGCCGCGCGTGCCAATTCATCGCATCGTTCGTTTAGTTCTTCGCCGTTGTGACCGCGGACCCACACCCAATGAATTTTTATTGTTGACGCCAATGCGTCCAGTTGTTGCCACAGGTCTTGATTCTTGACGGGTTTTTTATCCGCCGTGCGCCAATTGTTTTTACGCCAATTTTTTATCCATGTTTGCATACCGTTTTTTACATACTGGCTGTCGGTGTGGATTTCAATTTCGGTGTGCCGTCGTGCGGCGGTCAATGCGCGGATTACAGCCATTAATTCCATGCGATTGTTTGTTGTATTGTGTTCGCCACCACTGCGTTCGGCCATGTTTTTCCCATCGGTCGCAACGAATGCCCAACCGCCCGGGCCGGGATTGCCAAGACAACTGCCGTCGGTCCAAATTTTTAACATTTGTTTACCTTTGTTTTTGTGATATAATACCACAAAATGATAGTGAATGCCAAACAATTACGTGAAATGTCTAATGTGATGCGCGCCGATGCGTTGCGCGCCCTTGTTTCTGCGCACAGTGGGCATATTGGTATTGTTATGGGGGCCGCAGATATTGTTACAATGATTTTTGCAGTGTTTTTAAATTGTGAAAAAAATCGGTATGACCGTTTTGTGCTATCGGCGGGGCATGGTTCGGCAATGTTGTATTCGGTATTAAATTTGGCCGGATATGATGTTGGCGATTTGGATTCTTTCCGTTGTGTTGGCGGATTGCCGGGGCATCCGGAATATGGTATTGCGGGGGTTGCGGCAACGACGGGGCCACTGGGCCAGGGGGTTGCAAATGCCATTGGTATGGCAATTGCAGAAAAACACAAAAAAACAAATGGAACGGTTTATTGCCTGTGTTCGGATGGCGATTTAATGGAAGGCGTGGCCCAAGAGGCAATTGGATTCGCCGGTCGGTATTGTTTGGATAACCTGGTTTTGGTGTGGGATAGTAATGGTTTGTCAATTGATGGCGTGGCCCAGGGTGATTGTGATATAGATATGCGTATGCGTGCGGCGGGTTGGGATGTTCGTGTGGCCGATGGAAATGATTTTGATTCAATGTATGACGCGTTTTCGATGCCCGCCAATGGTCCGGTGTTTATTAGATGTAATACGGTACTGGGGCGCGGAACGCGGTTAGAAAACAAATCGGCGGCGCATGGGTTTGGATTGTCTGATTCGGAAATTCATAATTTAATCGATTCGTTGGATTGTGATGCGGGGCGTCGGTTGTGGGGGCTGTTGGCCAAATCTGGCGTGCGTATGGATGTTGGGGGCGAATTTTCGGTTGTGCCGTGGGTGTTTGCACCAAATGTTTCGAACGAAATGTCAACGCGTGAAATGTCCGGAATGTTTCTGAATAAAGTATTGGAAATGATGCCGGATATTTTGGTGGGCAGTGCGGACCTGGGGGATAATACAAATGTGCATGTTGAATTGTCGCGCGATATTACCCGGGATGATTTTGGCGGTAACTATATCAATTATGGTGTACGCGAACA
>CAMVAR010000119.1 GCA_947165555.1 uncultured Pseudomonadota bacterium
TGCGTATAATGAATCCAGCCGCCCAATTTTTGCGGGTAATAATTGGAAAGAAATTGTTGGTAAATATCTAAAATATTCTAAATCTAATAATTTCGATGCGGTGAAAGACAAATTCGTAAAATTGAACTTTGTATTCACCCCAGAAGAGTTTAGTGAATATATAGAAAAAATTCGTGCCGGCGGAATTTTATATGCCCAAATGACCGATATAAACCAAGACGTTTTTTCAATATTGAATTTTTCCAAATTGGGCGAAACCGTAACATTAAAAGACAAAAATGAAATCAAAAGCAAAATAGATAATGCACGGACGATTATCCAAGATGCGTTAAAGTATGTCGAAAATGGGAATTTTGCTGTAAATACATTATCGATTGCATCAAGTCTGGATAAATTAAATGCAACCATGGAACAAATTGCCGCATATATTGCCCTGTGTGATTATGCCGATAATTTTCAGGTTCAAACGCCGACGCGTCAAAGTGTGATGGATTTCTTGGATAAATTATCTGGATTTAACAGGGGTGTTCAAAAATTACCTGATGTTATTCATACTGTTTCTGTGGACGACGATTTCTTGCGAAAATTTACAATCGCAGAAAACATTATTTCATACTGTGGCGGGTTAAATGCGTTGGCCATTACTGGTGCACGATTGGCCGGGGATAAATTTAATAATAAAAAAATCGGTGCATTTAGCCGCCTGTTCTCATCGGCCGCGGTCGAGGCCACATCGGTTTTATCAGAAATGCGGTCTTTGTTTGAAAAAATCAGGGCTTCCGCCAAGGGTGCCAATGATTACATGGGTATAAATATCAAACTGAACGATTGGGACCGGTATGTCACGATTCCAGAAATGACGGATGATATAAGGGTGATATTAGATGATGTATCGCGTGCCAAAGAAAAATTGGCGCAATATATAAACGGTGTTGCCGCCCAGATTTCCGCGCAACGTTCGTCACTGGAAAAATATAAAAACGCGTGTTTGGATATTATAAAATGCCGTGATTTTATATCCGACACGAATATCGCGCTGTTAAACATATTCCCAAATATAAATTGTTTGAAAACGGGGTATGCCGGAATTGATGAATACCGTGGCGTTTTGGGGTGCTTGGCCAAAGATTTAGATACATTGTACAATAATTTGCAATCATTAAACATTGTAAATTCGTGGATGAAACATCGTGACGCGGACAAAATTTTGTTTGATATTTTATCAAAATTACCAATTTCTGATTGGGAAGAGGTCTTTATTGGTTCGTATTATTATAATTTCTTGTTGGATTTTGAATCAAAATCTAAAAGCGGATTACCAAGAACAGATGCTAAATTGAAATTATTGCGTAAATTATATAACGATTTACAGGAACAAACGGTTAAAAAGATATATGATTATTGGGCCACAGAACGCCAAAATGCGATTGACAATATAGAAAGTAAATATGGTTTCAAATCATTGTTTGCATTAAAAAGAAATCAAAAATTTGGTAAACGTTTGTCATTGCGACAAATTATCCAGAAAGATTTTCAATCGTTTACATCGTTGTTTCCTGTGGTTATGGTCAATCCGATTGTTGCCAACGATTTGTTGCCCTTAAAACAAGGCCTGTTCGATTTGGTAATTTTTGACGAGGCCAGTCAATTACGTGTCGAAGACATATATACCGCGATGTTGCGTGGTAAATATAAAATAATTGCCGGTGACAGGCATCAAATGCCGCCATCTAACTATTTTGCCGCCGGAATCGATGGGGCCGCGGATTCCACGGATGAAGAAGATGTTGGCGATTTAAATATAAGACCAAACAGCATGCTGGATGCCGAATCTTTGTTGGAATTTTCCGAATATTTGGAAAAGAAAAATATGTCGTATCTTGATTTCCACTATCGGTCTAAACATCCGGCATTGATAGAATTTTCTAATACGGCATTTTATGGCCGGAATTTGTGCCCATTACCGGTCAACGGCCAAGATTATACACCAATTATTTTAAAAGAAGTCAACGGTGTTTATGAAAGTGGCAAGGGTCATAATATAAATAAACAGGAAGCCGCCACAGTGGTTCAAATACTGGCCGAAATGCCGGAAAATTCGGATGGAACAATGCCGTCTGTGGGTGTCGCGACATTTAACATACACCAACGTAATTGTATTATAGATTTATTGTATGAACGCGCCCAAAATGATGCTGAATTTGCTGAAAAATATAACAAATTAAAGAAAAACGGATTGTTCGTCAAGAATCTTGAAAACATTCAGGGCGATGAAAGGGATATTATCATAATATCCACAACATTTGGACTGGATGAAAACGGTAAATTTTATGAACGTTTTGCAAGTGTTGGTCAATCACATGGTTATAAATTGATAAATGTATTGATAACACGGGCCAAAAAACAGGTTTATGTTGTCACATCTATTCCGCAATCTTATTATTCCCGATATAAAGAAGAAATAGAAGCCAAGCAGGAAAATAATAGAAAGGCGATATTGTATGCGTATTTGTCTTATGCGCGGGCAATTTCTGAAAACAATATGCGTGCGGCGGATGCCGTATTGCAAGATTTATGCCGGTTTAGTCCGGATAAACCGCGGTCGGGACAAAATGATTCTGTGGGGCATACAGATTCAGTTTTTGAACATCAGGTTTATGATGAAT
>CAMVAR010000120.1 GCA_947165555.1 uncultured Pseudomonadota bacterium
ATAACCACACCTCAATCTCAGAAATCATAACATAGGCCACCCCCAACAAACCCAAGCCCCAAATGTTGTCCACCCCCCAAAACGCCATATACAATCCACCAATCACAATCAGTCCAATCGACAAAATACTGCGCCGGACGTGGGTAAAACGTCCCGCAATTGATTGCCCCAAAATGGTACATAACATCATTGAAAATGTAACCGCACCAACCCACTGCATCGGGACACCAACACCCGTGGATATAAGATTGAAATAATCATCCAGGTATGAAAATTCTGTGACCAACACGCATACAATAAATACCCCCATTAACCCGGGAACAGTTGTTAATGCCCGCCATGCCGGACGTATGTGTTGTAAATTAAATGTTACACCATTTTTCACAGAATCACAATCCGGCCGAACCGTTATCGGCATAATCACAACAAAAATCATAGATATCAAAATCGATACAATCGACATCGCCGTTAACCATTCATAACCCAAAAACGCTAAAAAAGAGCCCGACGCCGACAGTAACAATCCGGCCGTCCGAAAATTACGCCGATTTGCAAGTGTTCGCGTGTACATATTGCCGCGTTTATATGCCACCAAACCATCATACATCAGGCCTTCGAATACAGTGTTATATATTGCGCTTTGCATTCCCCAAATTAACATCGCGATTGCAAATCCCAAAAACGTCGGCCACAATGGAAAGATGGCAAATGCGGTGGCTTTAAGACACTGGCCGATGAACATTGAATTTCGGATGCCGATGCGACACGCAATGCGGGTTGCCGGCAATGTGCCAATAATGGCCCCAACCGACCACGCAATAATGATAACAGATATCAACATTGGCCCCATTCCATTTGCGGCCATAAACAAATTATTCACCGGCAATGCCAGTGTCAGCGCATCAAAAAATGCGAATCCATACACGCATAATAAAAACTTTTTCACCCCGTTCAATTATTTCCCGCCTACATTTTGCGCAATCCTAGCAGTTTGAAACGATAAAGTGAATTAAAAATATTGAATTTTTGTCAAAAAATGCTATATTTATACGTGTTGGGATTCAATACAGGAGTTTGACATGTCGGCCACATCGGATTTTTTGGAAAAAGCGTTTAAAATTGCACGTCTGAACGAATGGCGCACATTTCACCCAAAACAATGGCAACAGTTTAGTGACTGGGCCGGCACGGATGGCGCTAATACGAAATTAAACCACGACCAACGTAAATGGCTAAAACTTATTAAACGTACGGGGGGTGCCGACACCCCGTTTGAGCGCGTTAATGGTTTCTTGGTCCCCCAGGACTTTCCCCCGGCAACCGATTTAAGTGACGTTGAATGGCGGCAATTGTATATCTCGTGTCAAAACACCTGGTATCAAATGAAACATGACAAAGATACGTACAATGAATATAAACAACCCGTACGGGATTTTATCACAAGTTCGGCGCATTTGTTCGATGACGTTTCAGGCGATGCACGCGAAGCGCGCCCCAATACAGTAACAGCAATTAATGCATTGTTCGATTTATTGGATAAGACAAATGACAGTGTTTTATCAGCGTTGGGGATTACGGGGCCCGGCGGTCCAAGATTTGTACTTCAAAAGTTAAAAGATAATAATTATAAAACGCTGCCTGCGAAGCAACCAAAGTACAATACAGACCCAGAGGTGCGTAAGCAAATTCTTGACATTTTTGACAAAGTTCAGAACGCTAACGGGGTGCTTCTTAACGAATTAAATTCTGCGGCAGGTGGTGATTTAAACAAATATATTACAAATAACCGCCTTTTGATTATTAACGATGAATATACCGGGTGGAAAGAACGCAATACTGATAGTTATATTAATGAATTTAAGGCTAATTATGCGGATTTTATGGGGTCCATATATAACGATGAAGATGTGTTCAAGGCGTTCGAGGCCAAAGAAGCAGGTAACAAACCGATAACAAATGCGATAAACAAGGTCAAAAAAGACATAGATTATGATGATACAAATTCTAAAAACTATGTTAAACAAAAATTAGATTCTGAACAAAATTTGTTCGAAAAAATCCATGAATGGACGACCGAAACCTATGCAGATTATTTTAAAAAATATAAAGAACTGCGTGGCGTACAGATTTACAAGCACCAAAGTGAAACGCTGGAAATATTAAAACAAATTGACAAGGCGAAAATCAAAACAACCGACCCGTTAAGCAAATTGGTCGAAAATGCCGACAATATTACCAAGGCATTACAATCAACGCATCCCGGCGCCGTACCGGCATTCGAATGGTTGGCCAAATCGTTAAAGGAATTTAACGCCGACCCCAAATTTTCCAAGGTAATGGACAAGGCGTTAAAAAACGGCCGAAAAATGAACGAATTGGTATCAGAATTGGTTATGCGTGCCGCCGAAGATGGCAAAGAAGACAAAATTGAACAGGTTGAAATCGCATTAGAGGTATTGACCACAATCAGATATGGTAATTTGACCAGCAAGATTATGGATAATCTGAAAGAAGACAAAGAACTGTTTAATATTGTTTCAAATACTGATTTGTCATGGAATAAAAACGAAGGGATGAAATTCGTTACCAGTGCGATTGACAAATCATTTCGTGCCGCGTGTATTGGTATCGGGTATGGCGCAACAAGATCGGAAGAGCACACGTC
>CAMVAR010000121.1 GCA_947165555.1 uncultured Pseudomonadota bacterium
CAAACGAACCAACCGCATAGCCCCCACGATAACGTATCCATATATAAACCGCCATTAATACAAAAGATATCAACACGGCCAAAATTCCCCCACGCACCAATTCGCCACCAATTTTTGGTCCAACAATTTGTACCTGGGAATATTCAACACGATTCCCCAGTATATCTTTGATTTCGCGAACACGCTCATTTTGTTGTGCGTCGGTTGCACCACGCGGCAACCCAATCCGTATCAGAACAGAATCTCCATCAACCGATTGCAGTTCCGGATTAAAGGCGGCCAAATCGTGACGCATTTTATCCACGGTATAGCCGGCATCCACCGATTTCACCTCCATCGAAATACCACCGGCAAAATCAATCCCAAAATTCAGCCCGCGTACCGCCAATGACACAATCGACAGCAATACCAACACACCGGACACCCAATATGACAATTTGCGATACTTCATAAAATGCAATTTCATTTATAACCCCTTCGCTTTTACATAGCCAATTTTTTTATTTTTTCCGCCCATATACCAATCTATCATCAAGCGCGATAGCGACAAACACGTAAACAATGTTGTCATAACCCCAATGGATAGCGTAACCGCAAAACCACGAATCGGCCCGGCACCAAATTGGAACAAAATCAACGCACAAATAAGATTCGTTAATTCACCATCTAATACAGTTTTTGCAGAACGATGAAATCCGGCATCAACCGCATGCAACGATGTTGCGCCAGAACGAATCTCGTCCCTGATACGTTCAAACGGCAAAATATTTGCATCCACCGCCATACCCAAGGTCAATACGATACCGGCAATACCGGGCAACGTCAATGTTGCCCCAAACAACGCCGACACACCAATAATCATGGCCAAATTCACCAACAACACAACATCAGCAATAATTCCAAATCTTCTGTACACAATCACCATAAACAACAACACAAACAGCAACCCAAGCACCGAACCGATTTTACCCTGGGCAATCGTATCTGCACCCAATCCTGCACCAACCGTACGTTCTTCAATAACCTGCAACGGGGCGGGCAACGCACCACTGCGCAACAACACCGCCAAATCCTGGGCACTTTGCAACGTGAAATTTCCAGAAATTTGTCCACGACCACCGGGAATCGCCTCGCGAATTACGGGGGCCGATAACACATGACCATCCAATACAATTGCAAATTGTTCGCCAACATGTTCTGTGGTCAATTTGGCAAATTTACGTGCGCCGGTCGAATCAAAGACCGTCGTAACAACCGGCATACCATGCTGGTCAAAGTCCGCCTGGGAATCCTTTAATGTTTCACCCGACACCTCTATCCTGGAATAAACCGGCACCATCATCATTGGATTATCCATTAATGGCAGATATTCGGTCCCCGCCGGTGGCGGCACCCCATCTGATATCTGGGCCATTGTCACCTTTTCATTAACCAAATGAAACGACATTTTTGCGGTTTTACCAATCAACTCTTTAACGTGTTCCGGATTGTCCACACCGGGCAACTGAACCAAAATATACTTGCCACCCTGACTATGAATCGACGGCTCTTTGGTCCCCAAGGCGTCAATACGACGACGCACAATTTCAATACTGCGCGCCAACGCGTCGTTAACAATTTCTTGTTTTTGGCTTTCTGTATATGACAACTCAATTGTTTGCCCCGACGAAGAAATATCCACACTATTACCCAAGATACTTTTCAACTTGCCCTTTGCACGCGACACATCATCGGCGTTATTCAGGGTCACAACAACCACGTCCCCCCCCTTGCGCGAAACGGTAAAACGCAATATTCCCCTGTCTTGTTTGGCCATGGTATCTTTTAATTCAGACATTGCGCCACGCACATCGCCATACAATTGGGCCGATTTTTCACGAAACATGGTTTCGGTATCAACCTCTAACAATAATTGCGCGCCACCCTTCAGGTCCAATCCCAACGAAATCGGATGTATCCACGACGGGAAATATTTTGCCGCCGACGGCACCATTGTTGGCACCGCCAACAACACACCAAACACCGCAACAAAAATAATTGCAAGTTTTTTAAACATACCAAACTATCCTTTGTTATTTTTCAACATTTGCGACTGCATTTTTGGCAACATCTATAACGACGCCATTTGCAATTTCTATCTTTAATGTCTTGTCACCAATATTTTTAACAACACCGTAAATACCCGCGGCCAAAACCCGGTCGCCAACCTTAATCGAATCTAACATCTTTTGATATTCGGCCATGCGTTTTTTGTTTGGACGCACCATCAAAAAGTAAATTATTGCGAATATAATCACACAGTACAGTAATAAACCACCCCAACCACCCTGGGTCGCGACATCTGGCGCCGTTTTGGCCACTGTATCAATATTTACAACTTCTTCTGGCATAGTCATTTTCTCCTTGGTTTATATTATTTCATGGCCCCAGAATAGAAAAAAAATGGACAAAAGTAAAGTAAATAGTTACAAAACTTATATCCGCTCAAACCAGGCGTCAATTTCATCAATTGGTATAAACCTATAGACCGGACGCCCATGGTTACATTCACCACCGTGTTCGGTTTTTTCAATATCGCGTAACAATGCGTTCATTTGGGCCATATCCAGTTTTTGTCCCGCACGCACCGAACGATGACACGCATAGTTTGCCAATTT
>CAMVAR010000122.1 GCA_947165555.1 uncultured Pseudomonadota bacterium
GGAAAATGCAAAAATTATGGTTTGGGTTATTCGGCATAATCATTACAACGGGCGCAATTGCGGCGGACCTGTGTATTAAAAACGATGCCATGGTTGTTGCAATGAATCCGATGTATAATGGTACGGCAAACGGTTCAGACAGTGTCAATAAAACGTGGTCAACAGGATTTTCGTATGGCACAATCAGTGGAATTGCCGCATGCGCAGACGATTGTAACACCATGGGCTGTGTGGCAACCAATCAAAATATGACCGTATATGGAAACGGTTCTTATTGTTATTGCAAGATGTTAAAACCGGCATTATCACCATGGATACACAGCGGTGGATATAGATACGGTAGCGGCGTATATAACTCATGTTACCAATGTGTGGCGGGTTGCGCAATCAATGTGGCCACAGTGTTAGACTTTCGGCGCGCATTATTTCATTCGGCAAATGAATTAGATTAAAAAACATTTGTCCAATGGCATATAAAGATTTATAATTATATGTCATGAAATTAGAATCCGATGGAATTTTAATCTCAATCCGTCCATTTGACGAACGCAATGTAATTGCGCATATTTTTTCACGCGACTTTGGTGCTGTTGCCGGAATGATTCGCGGCGCGGCCGGCATGAAAAACAATCGGCCACTGGTTGGACAATTCGGCAATTTTTCATGGAATGCACGACTGGATTCGGCACTGGGGGTGTTTCATTGGGAACCCGAACGCAACATGGCAACGCACATCATGATAAATCCGCAAATATTACCATTTATGAATTCTGCATTTGATTTGATAAAAACTTTATTGGCGGAACGCGAACCATACCCGGCCCTGTATAACGACACAATCGAAATGTTACGCAAATTACCCGACACGCAAAATGCGCCCAACACATATCAGCATTGGGAAATAAATTTATTGCGCGAATTGGGATATGCGTTGGATTTGACGCATTGCGCGGGATGTGGAAAAACATCTGAACTGGGGTACATATCACCGAAAACCGGACGCGCGGTTTGCACAACATGCGCGACCCCATATACCGAACGGCTGTATAAATTACCAATCACATTAAACACTACATTGCGTTTTTTGGAAAACGTGTGCGCGCAACAGGATGTAAAAATCCCACAATTCCGCGCCATATTGTCCACAAAATTTTTTTAAGAATTTACTGCAATTAACACTTGCACTGATTCATTTTTTTTTGCTATCATTATCCCGTTCAACAAACAAAGGAGAAAAATATGACTTGGACAATCCTAGTTTTGGTTATTGGTATCGCGTTGTTCTTGTTTGGCGGCATGCTGATTAAACAAGACGGCAAAAAACCAGAACCTGCAACAATAATCGTAAAAAAATTAATCAGCCTGATTTCAATCATACTGATTGCCGGTTGTGTGTGCCGTTTATATACACCGTATTATCTGACAAAGACGAATCCGTCGATTTTACAAGAAATGGTTTCCGCAATGCAGGAACAGCAGCAGGCCGAAAAAAACAAGGCGGTACGTTCGTATGTTCGTTCAAACATTGGCGAAATGATGGCCGATGCGCCGGTATGGGGCAACGAAAATGCCAAGAAAACAATTTTCTTGTGGTCTGATTATTCATGCCCATATTGCCGCCGTGTTCACAACGAATTGGCCCGTGTTATGGCCGAACGTGACGACGTACGTATTGTGTTAAAGAACTTCTCAATCCATGGTGAATTGTCTGATGCCCCGGCCAAGGCGGTTATCGCGGCAAAAATCCAGGGTAATGACAAGGCATCTGCACTGGACAGAAAGTTGATGGAAAAAGAATATTACACCGCCGAAGACAGAAAAGACCCGTCCAAATTGGGTGAAAAGGTTCACAAAAACGTTATGGCATTGGCCGCCGAAGTTGGCCTGGACACCGCACAATTGGAACGCGATATGCGTGGCCCGGTCGTCGCACGTGAAATGAAAAACGTTCGCGATTTGGCACAACGTTTTGAAATCAGCGGCACACCGTACCTGATTATCGGCGAACAGGCGTTCCCGGGTGCAATACCGTATGAACAAATCATGAATGCGTTGGATAAATAATTATCCTGTGAAAAACCCCGCCAAAATGGCGGGGTTTTATTTATTATTTTTGACGCGTCATAAACATTTTCGGAGTGTACATCAATTTCCCCGCCAATATATACCCGATTACAACATCCAACCCATCATTGCGCGCCAAAACAGAATGACAGATATCGCGAATATCATTCTTGGCACAAACCAATTCTTGCATATTGTGTATATCATATGTATTTTTATCAAACACACCGCCCTGATTTAATTTGATACCTATTTGCAAAATTGCATCCCGTTCCGCATCAGTCATATTGGCCAATAATAAATCCGCCACATCATGCAACCGTTCAGGCGACATATCATTTACATCAATACCAATATCACGCCCACAACGTTTTATAATAAATTCTGCAAAACGTTTAGCCGTATGCCGGGCCCCCAAAATTCCAAGTTCCATAAACAAATATGGCAAAATCATCACAAGAATCAAACCGGTCCCAACATTATCAGCATATTGACGAACAACTGCATCACGCGCCGATTTAAATGCCGGCATGTCGCGGGAAAGACCGCGATTTGTCATCTCTATTTCCGATACAGCCCCAATCATTACCAA
>CAMVAR010000123.1 GCA_947165555.1 uncultured Pseudomonadota bacterium
ATTTGTAACCAACGTCATACGAAAGCGCCCGGCCCCATCATCATCCATCCCCAGCCAATTTTTAACATCATGGGCCGCCATCCAATTTTTTGCCGCGGCACGATTCACGGTCATTTCAATTTTTGCCGAATATGCCGTATCAGATTGTCGTTCACCACTTATCCCCGTTTCCGAAATCAAATTAGTTAATACCGAGGCCTTTTCTTTGGCAACAGCGGCACGCAACGGCCCGTTTTCCGCATAGGGCAACAACACATCAACAATGATTTGACGACGCGCCTCGTCAATTGCCATATTTTTCGCATTTGCGGCGGTATCGCTGGTCACGTTAACATCGGCAACACCGCGCAACTCTGTTGCCCCCGACACAACCGGCGCAACCAACCCGCATATCACAAGAAACTTTGCAATCAAATTCATTCTGCGAACCCCAATCGACTAGAACTTTGCCTGGATTCCTATACGAACCCCCAATGATTTATATATCGATTCGATTTCATTGTCAACCTTGCACACCCATCCCGGGCATTCCGATTGCAATTGCTTGATATGTTGGGCGGTGGCATCAACTTCTAACATTTGTGCCTCTGTTTTACCATTTGCCTGGTAATAGGCCAACAACGCATTATAAATACCCATATAATAATCGCTGTTCAAATACGTACTGGCATCACCACCGGACATTGTATAATAATCAAAATTAAATCCCAACGATAAAAACACAGATTCACTTAACGCGGTCATATAGTTCATTTCCAAACCAATATGCCACGCATCACCAAAACCACCCTTGTCTTCTACGCTTTTCGGATGTTGCCAATCAGAACGATACGGTTGGTCCCCGGTTGATGTGTACATTGGCAGGCCTAATTCAAACCGCGCATTCATTAAGTTGTAATTATTGATTTGATAGTCTAAATCCATCGCCAAATACGGCCCCATCCATGTGGTTTCGTATGAATGACTAATATCCGGTAATTTAAACGCGTATGTTCCACCGGTATCAATTTGTGTTGCGCCCGACGGAATGTTCCACAAACCATTTTCGTTGGGTTCCCACAGCACGCTTTGCGCACCATCACCATAAATCGCCACAACAATCGGTTCACACTGGGTTTCATTTCCCGCCCCCGCCGAACAATAACCGGTATCAATTGTTAACCCAAAATCATTTTTTGTTTCCAATTTATATTTTAAATATCTAAACCCAACTGACGGTGTTATACGTACGGCCCCGGCGGTAATTAAATCCGCCAATGCAAATCCGGCATTTAAGCCCAACATATTTCCGCCATTACTGGTTCCAACCGATAGCGAATGCCCAACCTGGGAACCTATTAGTGAATCCGGTGTACCATCACTATCTGTATCATTCCACCATTCGGTAACGATGTAACCACCATTTGTTGTGTCATCGTCAATCATCGGCGAATCCCCAAATTGCAAGCCATAGCGCAAACCGGCATCAATCCGCATTAGCGTATTGCCGGCATTAAATTTATACGCGGCCGACACATCAAACACATTCCAATGTAAATTATCATAGTGCAATTTGCTGCCCGCCTCTTTCATGTCAAATGCCCAACTGGCAAATTCGTGCGAAATCCCCGCGTTTAACACGAACCCTGTGCCAGATGTATTCGTGGTTTGGGGCGATGCCGATGTTGCATAAACATTCTGGGTTTGCCCCCCAACAACGCGCGTATAGTTCTGGTACGGTTGCCCAACCGCCGCGTTGGCATTTGGGGTTACGGTTCGCGTACGCGTATATGTCGTATCTTGGGTATAACTGGTATTTTGTTGTCGTGCGGCATATGGGGTGGTGGCATAGTTACGCTGTGGCGAACTGTAACCACGTCCGTTATAGTACGTTCCGGCGGCATGTGCCATCACCGGCAGCATTGCAACCAACGAACAACTTAAAATCACACGCGAATATTTTCCAGTCATAAATAATCTCCTGTTTTATCCTTTCTGGGACATTCTATCACAAATTTATTGAAAAAAAAACAGGATTATGTAAAATACCATCGATTTTTTATCAAGCCATCGTGCGGATATGGCGGAATTGGTAGACGCTCAGCACTAAGGATGCTGTGGACAAAATCCGTGGGGGTTCAAGTCCCCCTATCCGCACCAAACATTTGTGACATTTTATATATTAATATATTTTCTACTTGCCCGGGCTTTCATAAATTTGCTAGCATTACCAGGTATAAGAGGAATGAAAGGTTTTAATGCGCTTTTTGGCCTGTGCCTTGGCATCATCGGAACATGCGGGGCATTTGGTGCCGTTTCAGACGACACGGTTCGCGCCGCGTCGCGCATGGGCGCACAGGGCCCAGCAAACCCAACGACCATACGTCCCATCCCAAATACCACCGCAACACAAAAAAACGCCGCGCCCCAACGTAATACATCCGGGATACTGCACGAACGTGCAACAATTCGACCGACCGGCACAGACACACAAAAAAAATCCGGCACCACACGTACAACAACCGTACCGCGCGCCATGGACACAAATACGCGTCAAACAAAC
>CAMVAR010000124.1 GCA_947165555.1 uncultured Pseudomonadota bacterium
CGGGTTTTTGTTGCGACGTTGCAATTTTGTGTGGCCAGTGTTGCGATAACATCGTCGGCCTCTACATTCGGGATACACAGTACCGGCATCCCCATTTCGCTAAGGCCCCGTTGTACCATTATTGCCTGGGCAATTAAATCGGCGGGTGTTTCATCACGGTTGGCCTTGTATTCTGGATAAATATCTTGGCGGAATGTTTTCCGTGATGCGTCGAACACACAAACAAAAATATCATCGGGGCCGGCGGCGGCCAATATTGGTAAAATAATATTTAAAAAACCGTACACGGCACCGGTTGGTGTTCCGTCGGCGCGGCTAAGGCGGCTGTGTACGCCATAGTATGCGCGAAACAAAATAGAATTTCCGTCAATTAGTGTTAACATGCCGTCCCCCGTGTTAAATTTGGGGCGTGTTACCGCCCCGGTGTTTTTGCGACGATGTGTTTAGAATAGATATCTGATTTTCAATCGTGCGTCATAGTGCAAGATGTCTGGCTTTTCGGATTCAACCTTGGCCACATCCGGCATGTATAATGCCCGGGCTTCGACATCAAATTTAAATGGTAACGCGGCGACGTCCAGTGTTACGCCCAACATAGCCTGGTATGCGGCGGTTGTGTCAAATTTGACATCGGCGGCACTGTTTTTACCACCGAACATCATACCGACGCCGATGCCCATATATGGTTTGATAACCGTGGATGGCATTTTAAAGTATGCGTTTAGCATACCAATATTGGCCCGAATATCAGATTCGTTCAGATAGTTATATTCGGCTTCGAATCGGAATGCCGGAATATCAACACCAAAAACACCACCAAATGATTGTGCCGCATTTGTTTTGTTGTTGTCGCCCACAAATACGGTTTGGGCGCCGGCACCAATGGTCAGACCCGCATACATATCCCATATTGGTGCGGATATTGCCGGTACGGTGGTTGTTGCGATAACGGAACATAAAATAATTGATGTTTTTAATTTCATCTTTATCTCCTTTTGTGTAATAATATAATAAAAAAAGAGAGTTATATATGCAAGAAAATAAACCGATTTTAATTGTTGGCCTGGGGAATCCGGGGGTGGAATATATGCGTACGCGTCATAATGTTGGATTTATGGCGGTGGACTACATGGCGGGCGCGGATACGATGTGGAAGAACGAACGTTTTGCCCAAACATGCCACAAAAATATCGGCGGGTACCGTGTGATTTTTGCGAAACCCCAAACATTTATGAATGACAGTGGTCGTTCCGTACGTGCGATTGTTGATTTTTATAAAATTCCGATTGAAAACGTATTTGTTATTCATGACGATATGGATTTAAAATTGGGCGATGTCCGTACCAAGGTCGGTGGTACCAGTGCCGGTCACAATGGCATCAAGTCAATAGATGCAAATATTGGACGCGAATACACGCGCATTCGAATCGGAATCGGTCATCCGCGTGATTCCGATGTCCCAATTGATGTTGTTGATTGGGTTTTGGGTCGATTTACCCCCGAACAAAGAACGATAGTTATGAATGCAGTGGATGCGATGGCAACGGATATGTTGCGGTCGTTGGGCTAATCAAAGAACGTCCACTCGCCCCCCTGGTTTTCCAGGCTTTGGCAGGCGCCCGTATTATCACAGAATTGTGTTTGCTTGGTATATTTGCAGTCAGATTCGCCCCAACTGTTCAGAACGCTTTCTGTTGTTTTTCCCGCCGGACAGTTTTTTAATGGGCATGGATTGGGATTGTCAGCATTCAGGGGATATGTCCAACTGCAAAATTTTGGGCCCTCGTCGTCCTGGTCGGCCTGTTCCGGGCGATATTTACCAATATCACAATTAGTACCATCAGGCTGTGCACAGGTGGCTTTCATTTGTGTACACTGTTTTACTACTTTGTTACCACTTTCATCATCTTCATTAATGTCTGCCTCTGTAACATAATATGCCACTCCCGTATCATCATTATCTGGCATACATTCGGTACAAATAAATTTATTAGAAGTGCTTTTGAATATTATATTTTCGTTCACAGAATGAACGGTGTTAATATAATCCTCATCAGTTTCGTTAAAATCGGCGTCTTTAATTTCGTTGCCCGTACAGTGTTTCGACCCATTCTCTACCGATGCTGAATCGACACATTTACATGCACTAACGTCCCAGTTACCATAGCCGGTTAAACCATTATCACGCCAGATTGCCGTACCGGTAATCGTGCTATTCTTAGCACAATAGGTATGCCCAACATCAATTACACCAACGGTTTTGTCAAGACACTTGTTGACGGCCCAAAAACACCCTTCGTCTTCGTCTTCGCATTCATCTGGTGTGCTATAATTAGAACAAGGAGTTTCTTTGAATTCACGCGGAAAATCCTTGCAAGGCCGTTCATTACTGAAACACTTTATTTCGTATTTGCCCGGAAGCCAAAACGTGCCCGTAAGATGGCCGCTCCCTATAGTGCCAATGCTACCATTATCAAAGACGGGAATAATTTCCAGGTGATAATCAGGCACAGTCGCGGAGAATGAATCAATTGGAAT
>CAMVAR010000125.1 GCA_947165555.1 uncultured Pseudomonadota bacterium
CATCGTATGGTGTATTGGCCGAATTGGGCTTGATTCATGATTGGTTGAACCAGTATATTGTTGGTAATCTGTACGCACGGTTTGGTTATAACTTTGGTTTTGATTTAACCGAACAAATTGCCGGCACGGATTATATTAATATGAATTTTGATGGGCATCTGGTGTTGAACCCGGGGTATTCATTAACTGCCCAGAAACGTATTTATCCGTCGGCATGGTTCCAAATGCGTCCGTATGCAACCGTTGGAATCGAGTATGATGTTTTGGGAACGCCGGACACCATGCAATATAAATTTGCCCAGGTTTCACGTTGGACAGATTATGATATTGAAATTGACCCGTTATGGGCGATTGGTGGCGTTGGGATTGAATTCTTGGGTGTGAACGGGTGGCATGTCGGTATTGGGTATCGCTATCAGTACAATGCCACGATTCAGGCGCACAAGATTAATTTATCGGCGATGTATCGGTTTTAGTTTTTTAAGCTTTCAAGACACTGTCATGAATCTTTGACGGTGTTTTTGTGTTTGGGCCACTTGAAAATACATATTTTCAGACTATATTGTTGTGTATCAAATGGTCTAACTTTTTTTCTATATATATAACATAAGGAGATGTTTTATGTTTAAACCATTAAATAACTATGTTTTATTACAAAGAATCGAAGAAGAAAACAAAACCGCCGGCGGAATTATTATTCCGGATACCGCCCGTGAAAAACCGTCGCGTGGTCGCGTGGTGGCCGTGGGCGATGGCGCGTTTGAAAATGGTGTGCGTGTACCGATGACGGTTGGCGTTGGAAATGTGGTACTGTTTGCCAAATGGGCCGCGTCCGCGAACGAGGTTAAGATTGATGGTACCGATTATGTATTGGTCAAAGAATCAGATATTTTGGGAATTTTAGAATAATAAATTAAACAAAGGAAAATAAATCATGGCAAAAGATATTGTTTTTAATACAGATAAATTGGCGGCCGGTGTTGATAAATTGGCCGATGCGGTAAAAATCACCATGGGCCCCAAGGGTCGCACGGTTGTTATTGACAAATCGTATGGCGCGCCGGTTGCAACCAAGGATGGCGTTACCGTGGCCAAGGCGGTGTCTTTACAGGTTGCAAAAAAGGCTGGTGATGACGCCGGTGATGGTACAACAACGGCAACCGTATTGGCGCAAAAAATTATTCGCGAAGGTCGGCGTGTTATTGCCGCGGGTATGAATCCAATGGATATCAAGCGTGGTATTGATGTGGCGACCGCCGCCGTTGTTGCCGATATTGAATCGCATGCGCGTCCGGTTAAAAACAGTTCTGAAATTGCCCAGGTTGCGACGATTTCTGCAAATGGCGATGCGGACATCGGTAAAAAAATTGCCGATGCAATGGAACGTGTCGGCCAAGAAGGTGTTATTACCGTCGAAGAAGCCAAGGGGTTGGAAACAGAAATCGATGTTGTCGAAGGTATGCAATTCGACCAGGGATTTATGTCCCCGTATTTTGTTAGCAACAGTGAAAAAATGTTGGCCGAATTGGATGGCGCGGCGATTTTGGTGTCCGAAAAGAAAATCACAGGACTTCAGGCATTGTTACCGATTTTGGAACCGATTGCGCAACAGGGACGTCAATTATTGATTATTGCCGAAGATGTCGAATCCGAGGCGTTGGCCACATTGGTATTAAATCGGTTGCGCGGTGGGTTAAAGGTCTGTGCGGTCAAGGCCCCGGGCTTTGGCGACCGTCGCAAAGAAATGTTGCGCGACATTGCGATTGTAACGGGGGCGACCGTTATTTCCGATGACATGGGTATGACGTTTGAAAATATCACGCCCGGGGTGTTGGGGTCGGCAAAGCGCGTTGTTGTTGATAAATCGTCAACATTGATTGTTGGTGGTGCCGGGGACAAGGGGGCGATTTCTGCGCGTGCGGATGAAATTCGCAAACAGATTCAAACCAGTACCAGTGACTATGACCGTGAAAAATTGGCGGAACGCCTGGCTAAACTGGTTGGCGGGGTTGCCGTTATTAAGGTTGGCGGCATGACCGAAGTAGAGGTCAAAGAAAAGAAAGACCGTGTTGACGATGCGTTGGCCGCAACCCGTGCCGCCGTTGCCGATGGCATTGTTGCGGGTGGTGGGGTTGCATTGGTACGTGCGGTGGCCGCGTTAAAAGCGGTTATGGGCGAAAACCCGGACCAAAACGTTGGTATTGATATTGTGCGTCGTGCGATTGTTGCACCCTGTGCCCAGATTGCCGAAAACGCCGGTGTGTCGGGCGAAATTGTGGTGGGCAAAGTATCGGAATCGTCGGACTATAATTTTGGATATAATGCCCAGACGGGTGAATATGTCGATATGATGGCGGCCGGTATTATCGACCCGGCCAAGGTGGTGAAAACCGCAATCATGGCGGCGGCCAGTACCGCGGGCGTGTTATTGACAACCGGCGCGGTTATGTCGGAAATTCCCGAAGAAAAACCGGCTGCGCCACAGATGCCGGCCGGAATGGGTGGC